>QIDY01000382.1 GCA_003228495.1 Nitrospirota bacterium | reverse complement strand
CCAAATCAAAATCCAAATGGGTATCAGCACGCCGCATTAAAAAGAAAAACTTGGCCGCATCGGATCCGACTTCCTCCACCACCTCACGAAGAGTCACGAATTCCCCGGCACGTTTGGACATCTCAATCTTTTGTTTCCCACGCTGCAAACTCACCATTTGCACTAACACAATCCTCAGCGACTCTTTGGGACGGCCAAAGGCCTGCACTGTCGCCTCCATTCGCGGAATATACCCGTGATGGTCGGCACCCCAAATATTAATGAGGGTATCGAAACCCCGCGCCAATTTGTCACGATGATAGGCCATATCCGCAGCTAAGTAGGTATAGGTCCCATCCTGTTTTTTGACCACTCGATTTTTTTCGTCACCGAATATCGAAGAACAAAACCACCACGCGCCATCTTCCTCCTTGACCAACTCTCGTTCCCGTAATTCATCCAACGTCAACTGAACAAGTCCTTTGGCATGAAGTGTTTCCTCTGAAAACCAGGTTTCAAAATTTACTCCAAATGTCGCCAAATCCTCCTTGATCTGATCTAACAGGACCTGACTTGCGACTTGAGCACAAACAGTTTCTGCCTCGTTGGGGGAACTCTCCAATAAGGTCTGCCCATGGGTGTGGGCAACAGATTCCGCCAGGGTTTTAATATAGTCGCCATGGTACCCATCTTCAGGAAAGGATGAATCTTTCCCCCAATATTCTCGATAACGTGCATAGACGGACCGACCCAATAACTGTAGCTGCCGACCGGCATCATTAATATAAAATTCACGCGAAACGGTGAAACCCGAAGAAGTCAAGAGCGAGGCTATCGCCTGACCCAGCGCAGCTCCTCTTCCATGTCCGACATGCAAGGGCCCGGTTGGATTGGCACTCACAAATTCCAAAACAATGCGTTTCCCTTTTCCAATCTGACTGGTCCCATAGGATGAGCCTTCGTCTTGAATCGTTCGTAGAACCTCTATCCATCGCATAGGATGAAGGGTGAGATTCAAAAATCCAGGTGGAGCCACATCAATGCGCTCGAATAACTCGGAAAATTGCTCACGAAGGCCTGCAGCCAACACACCAGCCACCTTCAACGGAGATTGCCGAACCGTTGAAGCCAACGTCATCGCCACATTGCATGAAAAATCTCCCCACTCAGATCGTTTGGGAGCCTCAACCATTGGAGAGGGAATCGTGCCAATAGGTAATTGTCCAGAATCGTTGACCTTTTCCAAGGTGACAGCGATGGCATCAATAACCTGATTTTGGAGCAATGTCTTCACATCAAAAATTCATATCTACGTAAATAATAAGGCTTTTATGGCCGCGGCGAATGTACCACATGATTTTTTACAAGGCAATGATTTCAATGAAACCCCTTATGAATCTCCCGAGGAAACAGGTCGACCGAAGTCCGTCTGCCAGCGAGAAAGTTCTCTGCTTTCATCAGAGCATCGTCAAGAAAAAATGAAAAACAAGGCTTATCTTCACATTGCCGGATCGCCTCTTCCCCCTGGCAATGACAGACATTTCGCATAACCGCCACATGTTTCCCTCGAGGTGCCCATCTAGAAGGATCGGTGGGGCCGAATAACAACAATGAAGGAATACCCAAACAAGCCGCAAAATGGGATAGGCCGGAATCATGGCCAATAAACAACTTCGCCTGCGTTAAGTACCGACTAAGATCAACCAAATCCATGTCCTGTAGAACCGTGACCTCATCAGAGGCCAGCAAAGTTTTTACTCGGCGAAGGGCATCAACGTCCGCTGGCCCACCAACCAAACAAAGCCTTCGACAGCGATCCGCCATCAGACCCCTGACAAGGGTGACGAGTACATCCGGAGATGCGCATTTACAAGGACTGCCACTTCCCGGATGAAGAATGATCAATGGCCCCTGAGATGAGTCAAATCTATCACCGTTTCCGGCATTGGGAAAAGTGAGAGGAACCTCTTCCTGAACATCTTCTTTAAATTCAGTTTTACCATTTATTCCTACAAGCCATGGAGCAAAGGTTTCAAGATATCGATCACACATATGATAAGCATGCAATATTGGGTCATGTGGCGAACGAAAAATTGCTGGTGTAATTCCAGCCTTTTGGCAATAAGATTCCCATATCCCATTTGAATCATCCATCCAGCCTATTGCTCGTTCGCAACGAGAGAATAGGTCAGTCAATCTCTCCCCTTTTACAGAACCGGGTTTTGGAGAGGGTAGGAAATGGATGTCATCAAAAGAATACGCTTGAGAAACTTCTTGACAGGCCACAAAGACTTCCCCAAGTTTCTTAGGGCCAAACCAAATCACTTCATGATTGGGAAATCGTCTTTTTAAAGTACGAACAGCTTTCAAAGACAGGAGCCCATCTCCTAATGCCCCCGGATGGAATATGCATAAATTGGAAGAAAAAACGTTCATTGAGTGAGAGGAAGATCGGAAAACGTCTTCCGAGCAAATTCCAAATCGGCAGGAGTATTAATATTCATAAAAGACCGTCGGTAGGGATCGATTTCATCGAACAAGGATTCTTTAATAATTTCAACTGCTAAATCGGAATGAGTGACTAAGTTTTGAATTTTTAGGTCTTCTTTTTGAATCATCTGTTCAATGATAGGGGCACAGCGTTTAGAATAACGGGCATGTAGGGGCTGTATGCCGGTAGAAAGTTTCACCACCAATACGTCGCTGGCCGGCCCTAAACAAAAACGAGCAATACTTTCTTTTAGTAAAAATGGCATGTCACACGCGACAACAAAAATTAAAGGATTTTTGGCCTCCATCAAACCCGTATACAGTCCACCCAAAGAACCTTTTTCGGGGATTTTGTCAGTCACTAAACGAACAGGTAGACGTGAACAATCATAATCCTCCTGAGCAGTAACCACGAGCACTTCCTCAAAAAAGCTGCTCATCAATCGACACACTCGATCTAAAAAAGGTTCCCCTTCCCAATGCAGGTGCCGTTTATCTCGCCCCATTCGTCGACTTTGTCCTCCGCCTAGGATGACACCAGTAATGTTGGGGAAATTAGAATGTGTTGGCATAAAAAAAGGGGGTGGGAACATCCCACCCCCTTCTCCTGTTTATATCTAAACCCTAATGAGCAAAGCGCTTAACTGGTGCCCTGCGCTTTACGACGGTTTGACCGTCTGGTCAAGATCCACCCTTCCACAATAACCAGGCCAACTGCAGCTAGGCCAGCATACCATTTGGCCTCCGCTGGAATCGGTGGTTCTAGCACCAGATAATAAAATGCCGAGACGCCCATTTTCCGACCTACATCCCCGTTGTGGCCATCCCAGACAAAGAAGTTAATAGGAATATATTTACCCAACTCAATGTAAGCGTCTTCTTCATAGTCGGCCTTAAGCGGCCGAGAGATGATCACCGTCCAACGCCCCTCTTTCCATTCGGCTTTTACCAATTTGATTTGCTCGGTGAAATCGTCTCGGTCTTCCAGATCTTGGTCCCAACCCGTACCCTCATAGGCCAGCAAGTTGCCATCTGCCGTCCATTTAACGATATCCACCGGGAATCCTTCATCGCCCCAGAAATACCTCGGCTTACGCGGTGCCGGCAACTCTTGATATTTGATGGGCATTTGGAAGGCCAGCGCATCGTTGAACACTTGATAGCTGACTTGTTTGGCTGCTATGGAATCCTGATGGAAGGGATCGTCATCAAACTTTGACCCTCCAGGCGCTTGCTCTTCAATGCCATAGTCTTCGAGGTTTACTTCATACGGATCCCAATCTACCTCATCCTCCAGCACGCTCTTAGAGCGATCGTCCCAGCGGAACATGAGAGTCACATGGGTCTCGTTGTATACAGACTGGACCCAGATATCATCAATGCGATTAACGAAGTTGCGCGGTTTATGGGTGATCTGCCCGCCCATTGCAATAATGCGACGTCCCTCTTTTTTCCACCGTTCATCATACCATCGTTCATCAAACTCATCCGTGGGCAACTCTCCCTCGACAAACTTGGACGGGATGACGAAATTGACTTTTGGTTTATCAGTGAGGGGATCAATTCCACGAGGTTGGGCAGTAGTAAGAGCAGTGGCGATTTCTTCGGTGACTTTTCCGCCCGCAATATCTATATCCTTATCTCTCTCACAGAGGGACTGGACATAGTTGGCAATATGCCAGCGGTCTTCAATGGTCATGTTGTCAGCAAAGGAAGGCATCGGCGTGCCATTGATGCCTGTCGAAAATGTTCGGAAAATATTTTTTACATTGTATGCATCCTGGCGGCTGCCACGGAAGTTCCAACATTTATGCCAGTCAGCCGGTTGAATTGGAAAACCCCAGTCATTCTTGAGGTTAAACGCATTGCCATCGCCACGACCTTCAAGACCATGGCATTCAATACATTTATTTTCTACCACCAATTCAGATCCCCTGAGGACAGATTCCGGTGTTGGAGGAATTGGCGTTAATGTCTCTAATTGCAAAACGTTTAATTCTTCAAATTCTTCGTCTTGCCACGAACGGTCTTGGACCAATTCGGTTGTGACAAAGGCCAAAACATTCTTGCGTTGTTCCTCCGACAGAATACCTTCCCAGGAAGGCATGGCTGAGCCAGGTAAACCATGCGTAACGGTTTGGAGTAGGTCCACCTCAATCAATGGAAGCTCACCACTAGCCGTATGCCGAATTTTAAAGGTGCCAGAATTAAAATTTCGCGGTCGTGGCCACAAGCGGTCCGCTCCCGGCCCATCTCCTGAGCCATTGACCCCATGGCACCACACACATTTGGTAAAGTACACCCGTTTGCCCGCTTCCACTTGTTCCGCCTGAAATGGAGCCGGGAGTTTGGCCGCAGCAAAGCCCTCCGCCTCTTGCCCAAACGCCGGAAGGGTTAATCCTAACGTGCCAATCATGAACACCAGGCTTACCAGCCAGGGTGCTAAGGGACAACTACTTTTCATTTCCACTGCAGGTACCTTCATGAGTTCCCTCTTGCTTATTTTTTGGTTCATATTTTGGTTATGTGATGTCATCCGTTGCGGCCCTCCCTTAATCCCAGGTCCGCGGGTAATAGCCCGTATGCCAGTATTCAAACATGACAACTTTCCAGATTTCATCCACCGTCAAATGCTGTTCCCATGGTGGCATAACCGAAGCCCAGGGGAACCCTTCAGTAGGGAGCCCAATGCCTCCTTTTGCAACCCGCCAGAAGACGAAGGTTTCTTGTAACTGCGCGATGGTACCCGCATCGGTGAAATTGGCGGGAATAGGGTTGAAAGCAAAAGCCCATAGGCCGCGACCGTTCAAGTTATCCCCGTGGCAGAAGTGGCAGTTCTGAAAGAAAATCTCCCCACCTTCCCTTACATGCTTGATATAACCCTTGGCATTGGGATCCCATGGGTTGTCCTCGGAACTGTTCACATCTTTCATGAGACGCCCCATCGCTTGGTCCACAATATGGGCATTCGAATATTCCGGATCGTATTTTCCAGCCGTATCAATCCGGTACGGCTGTTGGGCAGTTTGGAGGACATAGGTCTTCCCATGCACCTTGGTGGTCGCAGGCGGCGCCGGATGCACCGTCCGCAGTTCGATGGGTTCTGCAAAGCTGGGCAGCAGAGAATTATAAGCAAAGCCGCCTAATCCAATGGGCAGCAAGACCAACAACGCCATGCGCAACACTTTGGTAAAGCCGGTTTTAGCGTCCAGCACATTAATAATGGGGCGTTTAAATTCGTCCCATTCCTCTTGCGAACCCGACACCCACATAAAGATGCCGAAAGCCGAAACCGTCCCATAAATGGCCCGCACGCTAAAGGGGATTGGCGGATAAATGCGATACTTCAAATAAAGTATAATAAAGGACCAAACCAAAATCCCAGCCCAGAACTTGGGCACTCCGATTCCTGCCCGTTTGAGCAGAGAATTGCAGATAGAAAAGAATAAAATGCAGATGACTAATTCCGAAATCATCTGCATCGGCATGTAGCCTTCTATTAATTTAAATTGAATCCATTCCATGCTTCTGTACTCCTGTATTCAAGTTGAAGCCTCGTAAATTTCACTTACTCTTTAGCAGGTAAGGGTTGACCTTCTTTTAACTGGGCCAAATAATCCACAATTTTATTGAGCGCTCCACCCGTTAGTCTTACACCAAAGTCCTTTGGCATTTGATCTTTAGGAAAATCCTTTACCACATAGAGATTGGGATTTAATATTGATTCCGTAATATATTCTTTGGTTGTTTTTGCCTTCCCAGCATACCCAGCATCCTTCATACGCTTTGGTGCGTTGGTCCCTTCCCAGAGCTCAGGGCCAACTTTTCCGACAGCATCTTTAATCCCAGGGATGGTGTGACATGCGGGGCACCCCGCACCCATAAAGAGCTTATCATGAGGTTCACTACCATCGACCAGAATGTTACCCCCCGCACCGCCTTCTTCCCCCTCACTTGCAACGGGCCGGTCAGCTTCGAGGATAAACTTTTCGTAAGAAGCGACGATTGCGTCATATCCAGGAGATTCCGCCCCTTCCCTGGTGTACATCCATGTGTCAACGGCCGCTAATTCCCCTAACAGAAGTGATATGGGCGGTTTGTGAATTCTAGGCATAGGACTTACCGTATCATTGGATCCCTTGACCCCAAAACCCTTAACCACAAAACAACTCGGACAAGCATGCGATTCCGCAATGTACTCTTGACCATTTGTTGCTGTTCCTGACCCTTCAAACGCCTCCTTTTGTTCTGTATTCCGGGAGGCGGCATCGTTCATATGATAATTTGGCTCCTTCAACCGCTCGGACGACCTCGCTGGAATGCCAAATAGATTTGGGGCTCTTTCGCTTAAAAACCCTTTTTGAAAACCATGGCACAGAGGACATTGCCCTTTTCCAATGGCTCCCTGTGTTC
>QIDY01000006.1 GCA_003228495.1 Nitrospirota bacterium | reverse complement strand
ACCACATGAAGCAACCGACCAAATCCGTCGGTATCCCATCCATAACGAACCGGCGTACCTAATGTCACCATATCGACCGAAGCGCCTCCCAAAAACCGTTGCTGGATCAAAACCTGATAGAGCACTTCCAGATGTTCAACGGACCGGCCTTCAACCGGGCAAACTTCCCAATATTTCGCTAAAATTTCAAAAATTCTTGGGCGAGCCTCTGATTCATCTGAGGTAATGAGGTTCGAGAGGAGAGCCAATACCTGTCCGGCATGACCATGGGCAATCAGCAAAACACGATCTTCCTTCGATAAAGATCGTTCAGAACCCCACTGCTGGATAAACTCAATGAAGGTAAGCGCAGCTTCCACCCGCCCGACATGATGGTGAATGGAAGACCACAGATACCGCCCACAGGGAATGGACGGCTGACCTCCTTGATAAAGCCCCTTTTCAAATTTTCCTACATACTCCGTGGTAAAATTCCCCACTTCGTGAGCAAGAAGATCCAAAGCTTCCTGTGTCGATTGGTTGTTGCAAAGAGGTGGATGAATCGAGTCCTCACTCCTTCCAATCCCATTCGTTATGGGCCTCAAGAGCGCTAATAAGGACTCCAAGCCTGAAATACCTCGGGAATAGCCTCGCTTTAAGCCCCCGACTTCATCCAAACGGGCCGCGCCAAATAGATCGCTAAACGGGTGTCCATTCAAAAATAGGATACCCTTCACGTTTGCCTGGGTTAATTGGGTCCCAACCTGGGCCATGGCTTGATTCCAGGCAGGGGAATCAACGGGAGCCCCAGGCTCAAACGTTGGATAGGAAACCCGTTCTCCAGGATTAGAACGAGAATACTGAGCATGCTGAAAATTATTATTCTGCGGCATAAGACTAAATTCCGTAATGCGAAGGGCTACTCTCTTAGTCCATATAGGCTTCCAAGTGCAAGAGGCACATCAATTTTTCCCCACTTCCTCCTTCCCTCAAAAATGAACACCCTTCCTTGGTTGACCGCCTGAAAATCTGCATGATAAGTTCAACTGCCTTGACTGGGATGAAATGAAAAGACCATTGTTGGGAGAGAATTTTTTGGCATAATCGCATTGTTCATTAATCATTCATTCCCTTTGCATGTCGATTTTTCAAGTGGAGCATCGCAGGAATCATGAGTACATTCTGGCTACGATATCGGCAACAGGTGACAAGCAACATTCGCGGAAATTTAATGGTAGTCCTGAGCCTCATGTGGCTCAGCTTTGGCGGAATACTTCCTCCTGCCAACGCATCGGCCGCACAAGCCGAACATATCGTCCTCGTTGTTCTGGAAGGAATCAAATCCTCTACGATTCAAAGCGGGGCGACACCTCATCTCGCCAAATTAGCTCAAGAAGGTGCGGTATCCTGGTCCGCCCAATCCATCACCCCTCCTCTCACTGTTTCAGCCATGGCTTCCTTGCTCACTGGTCTTTCAGTGGAGAAACATCGGATTACCGCTGATTGGGAAAACTACGATTTCGCCAGATCCTTCATGCGTTCCCCCACCGTTTTTGATTATATGGATCTAGCAGGCGGAGCAGACACGGGTGTATTCCTTATGGACGAACGCCTCTATCAATTGGTTCGGCCTGAGATTTATGTCGACTCGCAAGTGTGTGGCTATACCAAACCACAATGTACGCCTGAAACCGTGTCGGTCTATATTCAGGACTTTCTCAAAAAAGTGACCAGTGAGGGCGGATATGGGTTCCGACTATTTGGCGTACCCAACCTTCTGCTCACGCATTTTCCAACCGCCGCTCGGATCGGCCAAAAATATGGCTGGGATTCACCTAAATATTCTGCGGCTGTGACTTCTATTGATAACGCTATTGACCAAATCATGAAGAATTATCAAGAAATTGGCGTCTTGGACCGCACAATGTTTATTGTGACTGGATTAAACAGTGGCCCACTTAATCCTCTCACCAAAAAAGTGAAGAAAGGGGAAAAGGTTGAATTAGACGCTACAGTCCCTTGGGTCGCTTGGGGGACAAACGTGAAAAATCACTACACCATTTCCCACCCGGTCACGTTGTTGGATACCGGAGCAACGATCATGTATGCCTTAGGATTAGAAACGCACATGGAATGGGAAAGTCAGGCCATTACGGAAATTTTCCAAACAACTCCCGAACGACGAACCACCGAAAATGAACTCGAAAAGATTTACCAATAAAAAACGATGATCAAAACGAAATCTCATAGCAGAACATGGGTAGGAGGCCTGTATGTTCTCCTGACGTGCCTGCCTCTCATGGGTGACTTACTTGCAGAAGCTGCTGAGCCCACGAATCCCCTGTTACGTGAATTTTCGATTACTGTTGATCCTAGTGCCCTCAACCCACCTACCTGGTGGCATGTGCCAGGCATCACTCCGTTAATTTGGACTAAAGATCCCATCAACATGGATGCGTACAAAACGACTGAAGTCAAAGAATTACAACTGAAGCCTGGCGAGTACCGGTTCGGGACCTTTACCTTTGATTTTTTATTTAAAGTGAACCTATCCGGAACATTGGAATTTGCCAAAACACTGGACCAATGCGTGAATGGTCGGGGATCTGAAAAATTGACCATCCATTGCAGCCATACTCAACCGTATCCTCAAGACCCGGACTACCCAAAGTAAAACAACCCTAGAGAACAAAGGCCCAATATGTCGAATTCTGTACAAGATTGGCTTGACGCCCTCGAAGATATGGATGATGCCACTCGCGAGGAAGCCGCCAAGGTGCTTGCTGAAAAAGGGGATCCCAAAACTTTAGAACCCCTACTGACGGCTCTTGAAGATGACTATTGGGCCGTTCGAAGCCATGTGGCGTGGGGACTCGCCAAAATAGGAGGTGATCAAAGTATTGACGGCCTCATCACCCTTTTTAATGACAACATGATGGAAGTTCAGGCCGAGGCAGTTCAAGCCATGATTTCCATGGGCAAAGGAGTGGTGCCTAAATTACTGACTTGTCTCAAAGACAAACGATGGCGGATCCGTGAACAAGCTGCCAAGACTTTGGGAGAACTTCGTGATTCTGAAGCCGTCAAAGGATTAATTGTCGTTTGCCGAGATCGCGATGGCGCGGTGAAAAGTGCCGCCGCCGAGGCTCTTGGAAAAATCGGAGATCCCCATGCCATCCCCACGCTCATTAAACTCTTCAAAGATACATCAAAAATTGTACGTGAAACCGCGGGTACTGCCTTGATGTATATAGGAGCACCCTCAGTCGATGCCTTGTTAGAAACCTTGAAAGATCCTCATTTCGTGGTGCGCTGCCATGGGGTCCGAGCCTTAGGAGGGATGACCACAGACTATCAGATGGGCAAAACTTGGGTGAGAGAATCACGGGTCGTCGAGGCACTTATCACCATGGTCAAGGATCCTGATCGGGCCGTTCGCGAAGATGCAACGATTGCGTTAGGCAATATTGGAGACCCACAAGCCATTGATACTCTCATGGAAGCCATGAAAGACGGAACGGTGAAACGACATGCCATCGCCTCGCTAGGGATGATTGGAGATCCAAGGGCCTTCCCGCCCGTACTGGCTGCCTTGAAAGGAAAAGGCATTCACCAAGCTGGGAAACCAACGCCAGGCTGTATTATCAGTGAAGATCTCTTAATCAAAGAAGCGGCTGCGACAGCCCTCGGACATTTTCGCCACCCCAAAGTGATTCCAGATCTGGTGTTATTACTCAAAGACCTAGTATTGCGCGATTACGCGGCCAATTCACTCGTCTTAATTGGCGATGTCGCCATCGAGCCATTGGTTTCCTTTCTCCATGACCCGGACCTCTCCAAAGTAGAAAAAGAAAGCGAACGCGTGTTGGCGTTCGCGACAACCCGCATGACCGCTTCCGGAGCTCTCAAAAAAGTGGTGCTGGATACACTGGACCAGCTGGGATGGAAGCCTGGTGAGGGGCTGAGCCAAGAATCTCGAGAAATTGAGTATACGGATACGGTGAATGTTCTCGGGGAGGGAGGGGAAGGCCGCTTTGGGAAAAGCGGTGATTTCGCTCAACCAGCCAAAGCCCCAAAAATCGAACGGTAGCTCCTACAAGGAAGTGAGAAGTGAAAAGTAAGGAGTGAGAAGCAAGAGATAAGAAAAACTTGCCTTTTTTCCTTGGGCTCCACTCCTTACTCTTTACTTTTCACTCTTTACTTCTTCAAGTTTTCGCTTCTAGTTTTTTTGGAAGTGTAAGATCCCCCAAGTCAAATGCCCTGCCATTCCAGCATCGACCCAGTGCTGTAATCCCACTTTCATATTGGCAAGATATTCTTCGGCACATACCCGAATGAGCGTGTTGTGTTGGGCAACCAGTTCTTGGAGAACCCGCCCATAGTGCGTTGGTAAATTCTTGGATAAATCTACAATCCCCACTTCTTTCAATCCAAGGCCCTTGGCTATCTGTTGATAATATTCAATAGACCCCAAAGAATCTAAATGGATGCGGTTGAGAATCGGTTGTAAAACATCTTTCGGGCAGGAAGCACTTTGCATGGGATCAGTAAAAATGAACTGCCCCCCTTTCGCCAACACCCGGGACACTTCTTCAAAAACTTTCTCCCGATCCCCACTATGCAGAATAGCATCTTGTGACCACACCAGATCGACACTCCCGTCAGGTATGGGAATATCCTCAAAACTCCCGTCAATGACATTAATCGCTAAACTAATCCCCTCTTTTTGATTGAGTTCTCGATTCCGTTTATTTTGAATTTCACTCAAATTCAGGCACCCCACATAACACCCAAACTGTTTCATGAGATACCGGGCGGAGCCCCCATACCCCGATCCGATATCCAATACCCGCGTCTTGGAAGCAAGATCCTTGACCAAAGAGGCCATTTTCTCAACCGTCCGTCGGCTGGCATCAAAAATCGAATCACTTTCAGATTTATAGAGTCCAATATGAATATCTTCGCCACCCCAAATCGTGGCATAAAACCGGTCAGCATCCGTACTGTTGTAATATTCCCTGGCCGTATCCACCGTGGATGAATAGGTCTGATTCCCCAAATTTCCTAAGATCGTCCCTGGCCGTTCCTCATTTTTATAGAGTTTCTCCGCCACATGCACATAAAAATCCGGATCTTCAACCTTGTGCGTTTCCTGGAAATCCCCATAAGTTTTCACCTGTTGAAAACCAACCTCATTCATAAGCCGACGTGTATATTCTTTCCGCAGCGGATACATATTTAAATGAAACGCTTCGCCATCGGGAAAGGTATAGCGGAACCTGGCTAGCCCTTCATCCACGTATTCGGGCTCCGCGCTGACGTTGTCCCCGCAATAGTAATACACATGCTTCGAGGAAAAACCATTGTCTAAAATCCCGTCATAATTGCGTTGATCCAGAATCAGAACCCCGTCATGTTTCAGAGCGGTGTAAAATTCGGCCAGGGCTTTTCGCCGATCCTGCTCGGAAAAGAGATGGGTCAGGGAATTACCTAAGCAAATCACTGCATCGTATTTGTTATGAATATCCCTGCTCAACCACCGCCAATCGGCATGAATCGTCCGCATAATAAAACCCGCCCGCCGGGCATTTTCAAAGGCTTGCGCTAACATTTCCGGACTGCCATCCGCACTGGTGACATCGAACCCGGCACGCAAGAGCCGGATGGAATGAAACCCAGTTCCCGTCGCAACATCCAATATCCGTTGAACGCCCCGCTCCTGCAAAATCCGGATAAAAAAGTCACCTTCACTGGAGGCACGAGCCTCCCAGTCAATGAGGTCATCCCATTTTTGGACAAAACTATGGACATATTCCTTTTTATACAAATCTGTTTTTCGTTGGGCAATGGGATTATCTCCATAGGATTGTTTCTGGACCATGGGCGTTCCTCCTGATGGGCTGTAGCCCTTCTCTTGTTTCTTCTGGAAAACAAATATAAATGAAAAGGGCCTCCTTTACTCCTTGTGTACGTGAAAGGAAGCCCCCCTATGGCTTGAGCGAGGGAAACAATCTAGCGCTTTAGACCAGGTATCGCAACCCCTTCAAAAAGCTGAATGTCCAAATGAAAGGGCATTTAGAGCCTGAAAATTAAGTATTATAACTTATTTAAATAAACGAAAATACTTGCCCAAACAGGATTATGACATAGAATATATTGACCCTTTCAAAATGCACAAGCATTGAAAAACATTAAGGAATGTTCCTTGTTCTCCAGGCTCAAATATGCTAAATCCGAACACGTCTTCAAAGATTCCTGCCAACCATGAAACCGACAACCCTTGTCTTTAACATTTCCTGTGTTCTGGCTTTTGCCTTTCTTCTCTGGGGAGGGCTCGCGCCGAATCACCTTGCAGAAATCACCGGTTCGCTCCAAACCTCCTTGCTAAATACCTTCGGGTGGTTGTACGTGCTCGCGGCTTCTGGGGTTTTACTATGTGCCCTGTGTTTAATTTTTTCCCGTTACGGCGATATTCCACTCGGCCCGGATGGCGCAAAACCCGAATTTAACCTTCTGACCTGGTTTGCCATGCTCTTTTGTGCGGGAATGGGCATCGGACTCGTCTTTTGGGGGGTCGCAGAACCGACATCACATTTTCACACTCCGCCC
>QIDY01000298.1 GCA_003228495.1 Nitrospirota bacterium | reverse complement strand
TCCATGAGAGACCTCCTTTGATCCTGCATGGTTAGGAAAGGCAATTAGCGCTCATCTTTTCCTTTCCTCATGAAATGCCTATTATGAGCGTATTCACTATGCTACGCTCCTCAGAAAAAAGTGTCAATGGGTGGTTGGTGGAACGATTCGAGGGAGGGATGTGATGCCAAACCAATGGGCTGATCAAGTCATGATTATTACCGGAGCTTCCGCAGTATTGGCCAGGCTTTGGCATATGCCTTGGCACCACAGTCTCCTAAACTTGTCTTAGTCGCGAGGGATTCCCATCGGTTGCAGGTCGTCGCAAAGCACTGTCAGAAATTAGGAGCTTCTACTTTCGTCGTTCCGACCGATGTGTCGAATCCGGAGGCCTGTTTTGAAATGATTCAATCCACCATTTCCAAGTTTTCTAAGATCGATGTGCTTGTGAATAACGCGGGCATGTCTATGTGGTCGACCGTAGAAGATGTTCAAGATGTGTGTCAATTTAAACAATTGATGGAAGTGAATTGCTTGGGGAGTCTCTATTGCACGAAATTCGCTTTGCCGTTTCTCAAGAAAACTCAAGGTCGAATTGTGGCGATTTCGAGTATGGCCAGTTTGACGGGTGTGCCCTCTCATGCGGTCTATAGTGCCAGCAAACATGCGATGAACGGATTTTTTGAATCTTTACGAATTGAGCTTGCTGGAACGGGTGTGAGTGTAACGATTATTGCCCCGGATTTTGTGCAATCTGAAATTCATGCACGAAGTCTTGGAGCCGATGGGAAACCGCTGGGTCTGTTTCTGGCGGATCATGATTCATTTTTAAGCGCAAAGGCCTGTGCCGATATAATTGTCAAGGCCATGGCAAGGCGCAAACGCTTGGTCGTGACATCTTTGAGAGGAAAATTAGGAAGATGGGTAAAACTTTGTTTTCCACGAGTGATTGATTGGATGGCCAAGCGAGGCGTGGAAGAGGCCTATCGACAGAAATAGTGAGCCGCGCTTTCGTATTAGGGCATCACATACGAGACTCGCTCAAGTTCGTACCCTTTTTCTGTGAGTAAATGGAGTAGCCCGTCTTCTCCTGGTAAGTGTGCGGCGCCCACGATGACGAGCACGTTTTTCTCTTCGGTTAAAAATTCCTCGATTTGCGGCACCCAGTTGTTGTTTCGTTGCACGAGAAGATTTTTGTAATACAGCGGGTACGTTTTAAAGGATTCCACTAATTCTTCTAACCCGTCCAGGTTACCTTGGTGCCATGATTTCACCATGTGTAAAAATGCTTTCTCCCGTTTTTTTGAATTCGTGAGGGCTAGGGACTCCTTGAGAAGAGCTTCTTGCACTTTCATAGGGAGAGTGTCAAACACATCTAATTGGTCTCGAATGGATTCCAGGCCCCCAGTAGGTTTCCCTGCATCTTTTGCCATCCGATAAAAATGGTTCTCGATCCCTAAGTCCGGGCGAAAATCTATGGAAGAATCCACTTTTCCGCTTATTGTGAGATGGAGGACCCACGGCTTGAACTTATGTACATCCTTGATATCGATGCCTAATGTTTTAAGTTTCTTTTTTAGAAGTCTATAGGTGCCAGGGGAGAGCACAGTTTGGAGTGTTTTCCCATCTTGGAAAGTATAGTATTTTTCGTTCTTTTTTGAAGTCTCAGGTGAGAAGAGGATTTCCGGGTCAATTTCAAATACGACTTTCTGGGAATTATAATAGGCATATGAAAAAGAGCGAGTGAGCGGATAATATTCTTCTGCTAGGACATGGATTGATCCCAAGAGATACACCGTGTTGGTATCAGACTGAATCTTATAGATGAGGCTATTATTATATCCATTGCCTATCACTTGACTGTGCGTGATTCCAGGTAGGACGAAGATCAGAATAAGTACTAGGAATATTAAAATTTCCTGTGCCCGGTTTGAACGATGGTGTTTGGTCATATAGTTACTCCTTGTGTGTTTCAGCGCCTCAATCTTTAGCAAGGCTTGGGCATAGCAATGAGGGAACGTGGTTGGCCTGTTCTAGACGTCGTTCTTGAACTACGCTGTTTCTTCGGTGGAGCCAAGGGAAAATTAAAGGATTTCGCAATGCGATATTTTTGAAATAACAAAGATTGGAGCTTCTTTGTGGAAGATCTTGTAGATTTATGTGTGTTGTAAAGAAAAACGCAAACTCATCAGAATCGATGTACGAAGGACAAGCGGGCGGGAAGTGGGCAGAGGGAAGAAGGAGCGAAAGCCGTGGACTCCCTGCAAGCAGAGGATGAAAGTGGTCCGCAAGATGATCTATTTAAATTTGATCGCGGTTCCTCTGACCGTCGTGCAGGTAAAGGAATACACATTATAGAGGGGAACAAATCCGTAAAGACTGCTCACCGTGCTGACATTAATGAGGGCATCTCCACCAGTTTTTGCCAGGGCTTTGTTTACGGCTTCTTCAACATTTGAATTTCCGAATGGAATGATTGCTAAAATAAAGTGCCGACAGGCCTTCCCCTCGGTCAAACCCAATTCCTCGAATCCTTGGGCCGATTGTAGCAATTTTGCGGGGTTGGCAGAACTTTTGGTGATGATTCCCAAGGTTCCAGTCGAACTACATCCGGACGCCAGAAAAATCAGGAAAAGCAAGCCCAGGGTTATCTTGTTACTCATATTCACCTCCTAGACCAATATTAAAACTTTCAACTGAAGTATTGAGACTTTTTTCAGAAAAAGCAAGAGGGGGGGCGTTGAGAGCTACTCAGTGAGTTTCTTTATCCTGTGGTTTTGATGGAGCTTCTTGTTGGATGACTTGGAAGTCTTTTTGGGTGATGAAGTTTCCATCGGCGAAGAGGCGAAATTCGTACTTCCCCGGTCCGGGAAAGACTAAGTAGGGAATGTTGACCCCGAAGTCGTGCGTGGCCAATCGGTTGTGAATCTCAATGGGTGGCAGTGAACCCTTCCCAACAACTTGATCCTTGTTCAGGTAAATTAGGTGAATGTCAAAAGAATATTTGCCTTCCGCGTCGGTCAACGAAAAATACACTCCAACTTGAGGATGTTGGCAAGGAAAGGTTTTGGCCCAAAGATGAGTAAAGGCGCCGATGATGCTTTTCTTTCCGGTAAGACTATCAATGATAATAGTATCGCAGACCAAGAACGCATGGATGCTGGGTTTGATAAAGTCTGTCATGCTTCAGGCCTTTCTTAATGGATAAACAGGCGTGTCATGCCGACGCCGGCTAAATAAAGTCCCATGGCTAAACCGTATGCCAGCCAAAATCCCAATTTGGGAACGGCGGCGATCATTGTGCCAACATACACAAACCATGGAGGCGAGAGCCAAATTAAATTTTTAGCAAACGAGACCGTTGGGGCTGAACCTGCATTGAGGTAGACTAAGATAAATGTCACACCGCTAATGACCGGTAACGTGCTCGCTAGTGCTGCCAGAAATCCTTTTCCCTGACTTCCCAAATAGGTGGAGACACTTACAAGAGTTCCACCGATAAAAAAATACAACAAATATTTGGACCATTCTGTCATCGTTTCTCCTCTGGGGCTTCCGTCATGAGGGTGAAAGAAGGGGTGCTGTCGCGAGATGGTAAACGTTAGGCATTGGTCTCCGATTGTAGTCTACCCACCTTCATGGACAATATGGGTTAGATGAGCGCAGCTCGAACGGCCAAGTACACAATGAGCACCTCTACGGCATGCGCGATGATGACCGCATAGAGATTGGTCATCCGAATCCAGATCCAACCCCATATTAGCCCATCCCAGGCTGCGATCCAATGTAAATACCCAAAAGTTGCAACCATAAAGGGATCAAATGAAAAGGTGAAGGCGGAGAGGACCCATGACAAGATAACCCCAAGCCTTAGGAGAGTAGGGGTGGAGAGGTGGTGTCGGTTGACTAGCGTTGAACAAAAAGCCAGCAATCGCCCCAAAACAAATCCTCGAAAATTCAACTCTACGGCACAGGCGATACACAGAATGAACCATGGCACCATCACCCAAACGGGAATCTGGGCGTGAGGGGTATCACGAAGAAACTCAATGCTTCCTCCAAACGACGGGATGAGAGAGAGGATGACAATGGAATTGACCCCACCCAATATAATTCCCGTGACGGTTCCCCACTTAAGTCCCAGGAGGATTTTGCGAGTGTCTAGTCCAAGCTTGGCGATTCGATTCTTGTTGTGGAATGCCCACAGTCCTAGGGCCAGATAAGCACAAAGCTGTGGGATGAATTGAATGAGAACGTTCGATTGCCAATTCAGCGGGAGGACGTAGAAGCCAAATGTGGTGACGATGGGAAGAAAGGCAAGCCCAGTTGCGCGTTCCGTGTTTGAGTTCACAGATTAAGCCAATAAATATTTGGTGACTTATTGGTTATTGATAGCGTAGGGCCTCGGCAGGGTCCAGCTTTGAGGCTTTCATGGCAGGGAAGAGGCCAAATCCAATGCCGACTGCGACGGCAAACACAAAAGCAATGACAATGGCAGTGGGCTTAATGACGGCTCCCCAATCGCCTCCTCCTGGCATGGATTGCGCCACGAAATTGCCAAAACCATAAGCGGCAAAAATTCCAAGGATGACGCCAAAGCATCCTCCAATGACACTAATAGTCGTGGATTCAATCAGAAATTGTTGAAGAATATCTTTGCGTTTGGCGCCAACGGCTTTGCGCAAACCGATTTCACGCGTGCGCTCGGTGACCGTGACGAGCATGATATTCATAATGCCAATGCCGCCCACTAGCAACGCGACAATGGCGATGCCGCCCAACACAATACGAAAAGTCCAAATGGTCTGATCAACCGCACCTAAGAAATCGCCTTGATTGCGCACACGGATATCGTCAACCCCGTCATGCCGCTGGATAAGAAATTGATGCAGCTTGTGTGTAACTTCCTCCATTTGATTTCGATTCGGCACATGAATAATCATCGAACGAATCTTGTCATTGCCCTTAAAAAAACGCAGGGCTGTGGTGATCGGAATAAATACCATTTCGTCGCGATCTTGCCCGTAGATTTCCCCCTTGGGCTCCATGACTCCAATGACGGTAAATCGATGTTCTCCAATCTTTAGTTGTTGCCCAATGGCCGATTGAGACCCATACAGTACTTCGGCAATGGTTTTCCCTAAGACAACCGAGCGGTTCCACGTATGGATATCGGTGGTCTGAAAAAAACGTCCAAGTGCCGGATGGAAATTGCGGATGTCGCTAAACTCAGGAGACGTACCGGTTATGCGACCGCTGTAATTCCGCTCTCCGGCTTTGACTTGAGCATCGATTTCAATAATGGGTGCAACTTTGAGGTCGGGAAATCGTTCGCGAATGGCCAAGGCGTCGTCATAACGGAGTTTCAGGTTGCGCCCGGCAAACATGCGTTTTTCCTCCATGGTCAACCGTTTTTTCCACACAAAAAGTAGGTTGGTGCCTAAACGCTCAATGGAGCTTACCAACCAAACTTGGCCACCTTCTACGATAGCCATCATCGCAATCACGGAGGCCACCCCGATAATCACGCCCAGCATAGTTAAGCCTGAGCGCAGCAGATTGCCGGACAGGTTTTTGAGGGCATCGCGGAAAATGGCTCCAAGCATGAACGGCCTTAGAGTTCTTGAAGAACTGGTTGGGTACGTGATTCGGTGGATTCGTCAGCTATCATCCGGCCATCCAACAATGTGATACGACGGTTCGCGCGTTGTGCGATGAGAGGGTCGTGCGTAATCATGACAATTGTTTGGCCTTGACGATGCAGCTCTTCAAAAATCGATAAAATTTCGTTCCCGGACTGGCTGTCTAAATTTCCCGTAGGTTCGTCTGCCAGGAGCAATGCGGGCTTGTTGGCCAAAGCCCGGGCAATTGCCACGCGCTGTTGTTGCCCGCCCGAGAGTTGATTGCTGTGATGGGTGCAGCGGTCTTGAAGCCCAACCATCGTTAAGACCTCGCGAGCCCGGTCCTGTTGGTGCGTGCGGGTCGCCCGGGCGTACATGAGGGGAAGTTGGACATTTTCCAATGCGGATTTTCGCGGTAAGAGGTGAAAGGTCTGAAAGATAAAACCAATCTGCTGGTTGCGGATTGTAGTGAGTTCCGAATCGGGAAGCTTGTTAATGTGTGCTTCATTCAGCCAATAGTCGCCGTTTGTTGGATGACTTAGACAACCCACAATATCCAACAACGTGGTTTTGCCACTGCCGGATTGTCCGATGATGGCCACAAATTCGCCTTGTTCAATTTCGATATTCAAGTCGTCAAGCGCATGAATCTCTACTGCGCCGGTGGTATAGATTTTATTGATGTGGCTTAAGGTGATGAGCATGGTGCTATTACCGATCATCGGTTTTCGGCTGAAACACCGGGATCACGACTTGGTCGTGCTCTTGGAGGCCTTTTGTGATGACGGCTTGGGTATCGGTCCGAAATGCCACCCGCACCTTCCGACTTTTCAGAGTGCCATTGGTGAGGACTTCGACGACGTCATCCCCATTTTTAACCTGCAGAACTTCCAAAGGGACTGTGAGGACATCATTCAGGCGCTTGGTCACAATGTCCACGTTGGCCGTCAACATGGGTTTGAGGGCTGAGTTAGAGTCGGCAATGGCAATCGTCACATCATAGGTCACAATATTCTCTTCTTTCACGCCTTGGG
>QIDY01000406.1 GCA_003228495.1 Nitrospirota bacterium | reverse complement strand
AGACAAAGCCCACGATCCAGCGTCGGACTTTAATCACTGGAAAAAGGTTATGCAGCGCAGCAAGGACAACCGATCCCGCAATGACGGATTCCACCAATCGAGAAGGCACCGTAACGAGTTCCAACGCCGCTAAACTCAAAGTGATGGAATGGGCCAACGTGAACGCCGTAATAATAGAAAGCACTTCGGGAAAGACTTCTCGGAATGATTCAGCCGCTTGCCATTGCCCTGCCTTCCACCATAGGACGGCAGGAAGAAGAAGGCTAATCAAGAAAAGGATATGGTCATACCCAATCCAAATATGCCACACCCCTTCACGTCCAAATTCCCAAAATTCTCTCCAGGAAGAATTCGTCGTCAGATCAAGTTGTACTGTCGGCTGTTCAGGGCTGAGCACGGCAGTTTGTGTGCGGGATTGATGAGTGACTTGGAGTAAGCCCCGATGGAGAGGATCAACATCGAAAAATAACCCATAGTGGAGGTTGAGAATCGTGGGTATCGTTGGACAATTTGCGGAAAACTGTAAGACCGCATAGGTCCCATCGCTATGGTGATCGACAAGATGACTTTGAATGTGGTTCCAACATAGTGAATTGGTCCCGTTCAGTTGGAGGCGTGAAAGTGCATAGCTGGCAATCGCGTCATGCCGGGCTCGTACCTCCCCCCAGGTGATGGTTCCGTCATCGTTGCCATCCAGACCGATCGCATGATCCAAATCTCGCAAGGCAATGTCCCACTGCCCTTGTATGGTCCTCTCATCAACTGTCAGGCGTAGATAACTATCACTGGGTTTGTGGGCAAAACTAAGACCAGAACACAGCAAAAGAAAAATGGACGAGAAGATAGAAACGAACCATGGTTTCATGAGAATTGTTCCACTAACCGGGTAATCTGTTGATCTTCAAGCTTCACAGCTTTTAGCCAATCGAGGACCGGCTGAGCTGCCGTTGTGTTTCCTGAAAGGAGTGCGGCCTCAAGGAAAATCCGCGCATCCCAGGGTTCACGTTGCACCCGTTGCACCTTCCAATTTTCCTGAGCCATTTGGAGAGCCTTGTGCGGTTGTTTCATAAGATGAAGGGTAAACCGAGCTTCTTCGCGCAGATGTCGAGCATCGCCTCGCAAACGACTTTCCGTGAATCGGGCGCTGAGCAAATCTACATAATTTTGTAGTTGAGGGCTTTGAAGCTGCTGGGCGGCTAAGGTTAATCTCAGGAGTAATCCATTTTGGCGAATATTCTCTTGAAGGAGATCCTCGACATCTGTTGCTCGTTGTTGATCTAACAAAAAATCACTATAGGCACTTAGAAGATACGTATCCTTTCGATCAAGAACCAAAGCATGTTGATAGTGGTCTTCTGCTTGGGCGTGATTCCCTAAACGTGCGGCCGTTTCGGCCAGTATGGTTAAGGCCCACAACTGTTCTCCTGACGTCGCTGATGAGTTGTGTTGATAGCTCTGTTGCAAGGCTTCATAGCTCTCCTGGGCTTGGCCATTGATGCTGGAAATATTGGCCGCACATGAGGTGGAGACCAAGGTCTTCACCAGTCCTAAAAGAGGCAGGCAACTTTGGCGTGCTTCTGGATACTGACCGCGTACCTGGTGAATCACAGCTTGAGTCAACCATGCTTGAGCATGGTTGGGCTTCCTTTGCAAAATGCGCGTAAGGTCTTTGAGAGCCGCATCAAATTGATGCTCTCGTTGCTGAAGTATGGCTCGTATGAGGAGGACTTCGGTAGGGGGAGTTGGCGTATCCCACCAAGGGAGGAGCGCAGCTCGTGCATAACCATCAAACCGTGGATCTGCCTCTGTGTGTCCTAACTTGAGATAATGATTGGCCAAACGTATAGCCAAGGAGAGATTTTGTGGATCTTGAGAGAGTTGGTGCCGCAACCGACGCAGTTGCCGTTGTCGTGGATCTCCTGGAAAGGCCAGGGTTTCCAAAATGACTGCATCGTTATCCGGAATGTAGGGTGCCGCATGAACTGATAGAAGATTTCCTGAGCAAAATTGAATGAGAGCTATCAGGATCACAATACTCACTCCGACCAGCATCACTCCAAGGACCCACTGGGATAATCGTTGTGGCATGATGGATTTCCTTTTCTCGCCGACGGTCCAGAGGGAGCAAAGACCCCCTCTGGACATTCAAGTCTAGTTACATGGATTCGCCCCAAGTTCTCCGCAATCGATATGCCGACGATTACGTCCATCGAATGGTGAAGGAAGATATGGGAAAAATCTGGCGATGCCGTTGGTAGTGACCTGTGTCGTCCCAGCCCCCGGAGCATTCTCCAAAAAGTTCACACCATCTCCCACACGATTGTCGTTAAACGCCTGGCCTCCCACTACTCGTATAGCAATATCTGTCACATCGTCGTTGGGTCGACGGCCATTTGGGAAACCTGCTGGATCCGGGGGTGTAGCGAGGCCACCCAATCGCTTCTGATTGTCAGGAGCTGTCGGAGAAACACTGAGGTCAAGGCGGAGCAATTCTGAACACGGAGATCCACAATCGGTTCCATTCAGAGATTGTCCAGGATATTTCAGAAACACCTGCATGAGGTCTGTACGTGGAGTAGTTGGAACCGGAAGTCCGAAGATCAAGTTGAGCGCCGTCGCAAGCGAAGGAGTTTTGAAGAATTCTTGAAATTGTGCTTCGTCCTCAGGTTCGGAAGCGTTCCATTTATCTTTGCTTGGTGTATCGATAATGAGTTCATTCACCAATGGGTTAGCAAGTCTTGATACTTGGACAAATTTGCCAATATTGATTGACCGTCCATTGCGTCTCAGGACTTTTACCTGCTTCCTGCTGGTTGAAGCATACATCCCGATGTGTGTATTGACTGTGGAATCAACGGATTGTTTATCCACGGTTACTCGCGAGATAGGGATCTCTAAAACAATGCTGTTAATATTGGACCCACTGAACCGGTTCATTCCGAATGGGTTTTCCGCATCATTACTATCCTCTTCCTCAGTGAGAACAGGTGGAAACCGTCGAAGATTGACCGTATCGAATACCGCACCGAGGTCAATAGCAAAGGTTTCAGCCCGCTGTCCGGCAAAGGCTCGAATCCCCGTTTTATCATCGGTATAGATTCCTTGGGCAGCTAAGCTTTCATAGTCAGGCATGGTGGCGGGTCCGACATTGGAAGGAACGGCAACGAGCGTTTGTTCTTTAAAAAGCCTCTTTCGCTTTTTCCCTTTCTTCCCACGGACCTCCGTCACGGTATACGTTTGCCGTCGGGTGAGCCCTTCTGAACCGGGGCCGTCGAGGGCCGTAATGCCCTGAAGCGCTGGAACTGTCCCAATATTGGGATTACCGACAAATGGAAGTGGGAAATTCAATGATCCTAATGCTGGTCGAGTTTCCGATTTGAATTTGATCTCGTAGACAATATCTTCGGCTTCACCATCTTTATTGTTGTCGAGATGGATTCGGTAGAGGACCGTGTCATCGAAGGCAAAGTAATTCGGCCCATCCCCGGGGTCTTGTCCGGGAATGGTGTTGAGAATAAACACCACTTTGTCCGGATCCTCCCAGCTACGGAAGGCATAGGTGTCGGTGTTGTCCGCCGCTGGATCCAGGGCGATGAGTGGAGCTTCCCGATGGCTGGCCCCAAAAGCGGGAACTGCCATGAGGGTTGAAAGGAAGATCGGGAGAAATTTGTGAAGTGTTGTGTGTCTCATGATATCTCCTTGTAAGAGGATTGGAATTGGTACAAAGCCAATCCGTGGTGTGTTCTCCTGACATCTGGGTTTACGTGAATCCTCACCTGGCCAGTGTGGATGATTTATAGAGCTTTACGGGAGGACCAATGCATTTGGATCTCATTTTTTGATTTTTTTGAGCAATAATTCATGGTGTGGTAAATTAAGGGATATTTTTCCCAAACAACGAATCCAAACGGTGGATAAGACTCGTACTAGTACTGGATGAGACAGTATGTCCGATTTGGATCTATCAGCCAAAAGCGAGTTCAGCGCGCAGGATCAGGAATTAGGCAACCTGATCGCGAAGATAGCTCAAGGCAATGAAGAGGCTATCGGACTTTTGTATGATCAGACCTCGTCTTTTGTGTACGGACTGGCGTTTCGAGTGTTGAATGATTCAACGATGGCCGAGGAAGTGACGATGGATGTGTATATGCAGGTGTGGCGTCAGGCTCAGCGATTTGATCAGACGCGGGGAAAACCGATTGTGTGGCTGGCGGTTTTTGCGAGAAGTCGCGCGATTGATCGGCTTCGCTCAGGACAAAGAGAAAGAGAGAGTCGACATTCTCTTGACACGATCAAGGACAAAGTCGCGACGAAAGGGAACCCAGAGGAGTCGAGTATGTACAAGGAACAATGTCGGTTCGTTCAACATGCCTTGGGTTCTTTGGCTGCTGAACAGCGCGAAGTCATTGAGATGGCGTATTTTGGTGGCCTCAGTCAAAGGGCAATTGCCGCTCAGATGGGAGAGCCACTTGGTACGGTGAAAACCCGGATTCGATTAGGTATGAAGAAACTCCGAAGTATTCTAGGCCCATTTGAGGGAAGGTTGGTTTCATGAATCATTCACATCCAACCGACAAGACCAGTGAACAAGCGGCCTTATATGCCCTAGGCGCTCTTGAGGGAGAAGAGGTTCAAGCTTTTGAGCAACATTTGGAAGAGGGTTGTGCGTCATGCCAGGTTGAATTGGAGGGATTTAACGCTGTTGTCGGTCAGTTGGGGCATAGCGCAACGGCCTTGACACCTCGGGATTCCCTTCGTACCGAACTCATGGAACGGGTAAAAAGCAAGAGTCAGGGTAAGGAAAGCGACATTCTCCATCCTCAGACGAAAGAAGGTGAAGCGGGTTTGACGTTTGTTCGGTCATCAGATGAGCTATGGCAAGAGGTGATGCCTGGCATCTTGCTTAAACCGCTCTCTGTTGACACGGCACAGGGTCGGATGACCGCTCTTGTCCGAATGGCTCCAGGGGTGACCTATCCTGCGCATCGCCACACAGCGCCAGAGGAATTTTATTGTTTGGAAGGAACCTGTTTCATTGGCGGTCAGCTACTTCATCCAGGTGATTATCATCGAGCAGAGACCGGAACCATTCATCACGAGACTTCCACCAAAGATGGCTGCCTGATATTGGGGATCTTCTCGCCAAATAACGAAATGCTTGATCCCGTACCTACCTAATGGTTGAGACGGCCCTATCGTTTTTCCTTTTTTAAACCCCACATGCTTTCAATGTCCCCCGATTAGCCAATTGAAGAGGGACAGGGAATTAACGGTGAGGTTCATTCCCGTATTGTGGTAGAGGGCTTATGTGGTTTGAGGGATCAGACCCGAGGGTGCTTGAGATTCCAACGGCGTTGGATGAGTTGGTTGACGGCATTCTTCATGTCACGATGAGGCAAATGAATACGCTCCCCATGTCCTGGCAAGACCCACTCAAAGGAATGGTGGAGCAATTTCCTGACGGACTGTTCCAATTGCGCGTCATCCCATACCAAATTTTCCGGAGTCCCAAGCTGCTGGAGATCTCGATCCCACCAGAGATGATCGCCTGAGAACAGGAAACGATTGTTGTAAAGCAGTGCCATGCTTCCTGCGGTATGGCCGGGAACAGGAAGGCAGACGAATTCCGGTTTCACCTGAACGGCATCTTTGCCTTCGATGATCCTTTCTGCATCGGGCATCGCTGAGGCATCGGCACGATGAATAATTCGTGTGGCGCCAAAAGCCTTCGCGTAACGAGCAGCCTCCGCCACGTCATCCTGATGACTAAGGAAGATATATTGAAGGCCACCTTGCTTCTCAAAGGCCTGTACAAGCTGTTTGAGATATCGGGGAGAATCAATCAGCCAATTCCCCTCAGGATGCTGGATGAAATAACTATTGGCTCCAAAGGATTTCTCTGAGTTGAATCCCACATAGAAGACGCCCTCTTCGATAGGCAATGGGAAGGAGTTCTGGGCTTTTGAGAAGACGGTAGAGTTTTTCTTGACCGTGCCAATGGAGCCGACGGGACAGGCAATCAGCGCTTGATAAGCGGCGAATTCTTCCTTCGCAGATTCTGGCTGGTGAAAAACGGCAAAATAGTCACCCTCCTCGATAAACGTCGCAGGGGCTAATTGCCGACAGGTATCGCAGTCGATACAAGTGGAGTCGACAAAAAAATTACCCTCGACATTAGTCTCTAACCGCTTAGAGAAGTTAGCCATAATCGGGATTTCTCATTCTTTGATTATACCGGCCATTGTGTCTTCCATGCTATTTTTCAGAAAAAGGAGAAAGGTGGTGGATATTCGGGTGAGAGTTCAGGGGGAGGAACCAAATTACTTGCCGAGGGGAAAGCCCTCTGCATCCAGCCTGTTCCATGGGGATTAAAGAAATGAGGGAGATTACGAGAGTCGCTAAAACACTCCCGATCAGATAGTGGGCGTGGTTGCCCCACATCAATCTATCAAACACTCGCTCTTCAGTAAGGGAAGAGAGCGTGGGAAGTTGAAATGAGGTCTTTTTATCGTCCATTCAAGCAATATTTTGTCTTAGTGGCAGCAACCTTTCTGACCCGGAGAGTCTTCATACTTGTCATGATGACGAATCCACTCCATTGGCCATGCCAAGTTATCTTCATCTCTGCCTTTCGGGACTAAGTCTAGGAAGTGGTAGGCGCCGATCAGCATATCCAATCCACGTGAGTACGTAGAGTAGGTATGGTAGATGGTTCCGGCTTCGTCTTTAAAAAACACGCTCGCACCCGGCAACTCCTCGCTTGGCTGTTGGCTCTTCTGATAGTTGTAATACACTTCCCCCTTCGCTATTTCCCCGGGTGTGAAAGACACATGAAAATCTTGATTGAAACCGTTCCCAAATGAGGAGGCCCACGTAAAGGTCCAGCCCATCCGAGCTTGATAGGCTTCAAGCTTAACCAAGGGAGCTTGAGAAATAGCGAGCAAAGTCACATCACGCTGTTTAAGGTGAATGGCAATGCCGTTGAAATTGTCCGCTAAAAACGAGCAACTGGGACAGCCTTCCTCCCAATCAGGACCAAACATGAAATGATACACCAGGAGTTGGCTTCGACCGTCAAACATGTCGGATAAGCTCTCTTTTCCTTTTGGAGTGTCAAACACATAATCTTTTGGGACGTTGACCCACGGCAATGCACGGCGTTCCCGACTCAATTGATCACGCTGCCGAGTAAAGGCCTTTTCTTTTTGCAGGAGTTCCTGACGAGCCACCAGCCATTCATCTCCTGAAACAACAGGGTGTGTGTGCATGTTGTGTCCTCCTTTTTCCTTGAAAAATATGTTAGGACATAAAGTATATCAAGATGGCAAAGCTTCGAACATAACCTAGATGGCTACTCATCGATAATGGATCATATTGAAAAAGCGACTCTGGAAACATCAGTTTTCATTTTTTTGGGATTGGCTGACACAAAGCCTGACCATGTGTCCAACCGGCAGCAAACGCTGAAAAAAAATCATCTGGATTCAATTTTTGTTTCCCATTTCAAGAAGGTTGTCTAACTCTACACTACCAGATACGCTAATATTCAGATCAACAAGATCTGAAAACCCAACTCTTTGAAGCCCTAGAAAACCAAACCTAAACGTAGGCGCTTACATTTACCAAGGAGGGAGTTATGAAAAAGATCGTAGCCCTATTGGCGACAGCAGTCCTGCTGACCGGACTCAG
>QIDY01000121.1 GCA_003228495.1 Nitrospirota bacterium | reverse complement strand
AATTATACAGGCTTTGCTCGGAAACCAGGCCAAGAAAATTTCGCTGCTTGGCCATTTCTTGAGCTTGAGCAAGATGCCATCCGGCAAAATTACTGCTGCCCACATAGAGTACCTTGCCTTCACGACAGAGCTGTTCCATGGCTTGCCAAATTTCTTCCCAGTGAGACTCCCGGTCGATGTGGTGCATTTGATAGAGATCAATGTACTCCGTCTGTAACCGGCGTAGACTGTCTTCGCATGCACGTTTGATATGTAAGGCAGAGAGACGGGATTGATTCGGCCATTCCCCCATGCGACCAAATACTTTGGTGGCTAGGACAACTTTGTTACGGCGGCCTTCGCCTTGGGCAAACCATCGCCCGAGAATCTGCTCGGTGATGCCTTCCCCCATTTGCCAGCCATACACATCGGCGGTATCGAAAAAATTGATGCCCAGTTCCAAAGCCCGGTCCATAATGGTCCTGCTGTCAGGTTCCGACGTTTCGGGCCCAAAATTCATTGTGCCTAAACACAAACGGCTGACTTTTAGTCCGGAGCGACCAAGGTGTACATATTTCATGAGCTCATCCTCTTTTGGTACAAAATATAATGGAAGAGAATTGAAACATTAACGTATCCTGGATTTCAAGATTGGGCAAAACTGATTTCTCACCTAAAACTATTCCGGGTATTCATCGACGAGACAGATAGCGATATGTCATCATTAACCCAATAATTGGGATTAAAGACATTGGAAATTATTTGAAGAGGAGAACCAGAATGTTGCAAACCAAAGGCTATGCCGCTCAACAAGCTGGAGCTGCGCTTGAACCTTTTACCTTTGACCGGCGAGGGGTGGGGCCAAAAGATATTCTTGTTCAAATTCATTATTGCGGGGTTTGCCATTCGGATATTCATCAGGCTCGGGATGAATGGGGCGGATCAATCTTTCCCATGGTACCAGGCCATGAAATTGTTGGCACGGTCGCGCAAGTGGGTATGGAGGTCAAGAAATTTCGAGAAGGAGATCGAGTCGGGGTAGGATGTTTTGTGGACTCATGCAGAACCTGTGTGTCTTGCACGAAAGGGCTTGAACAATATTGTGACACAGGGATGATTTTTACCTACAACGGGATGGATAAAGACGGGGAGCCGACCTATGGTGGGTATTCGAATCACATTGTTGTGGATGAGAATTATGTCCTGAACATTCCGGATGGGCTATCGCTTGAGGGTGTGGCTCCGCTGCTCTGTGCGGGAATTACCACCTATTCGCCTCTACGACAATGGGGCGTAGGCAAGGGCCATAAGCTGGTTGTGGTGGGCCTTGGGGGATTGGGTCATATGGCTGTGAAAATTGGACGAGCTTTAGGAGCGGAAGTCACCGTCTTGAGTCGTTCTGATCGTAAACGACAAGATGCTGAGCGGCTGGGGGCCAGTGACTTTGCCTCAACTTCCCAGGCTGGGACTTTTACTCGATTAGCCCGAACATTTGATTTCGTTATTGATACGGTTTCCGCTCCTCATGATTTAAATGCGCATCTGGATCTGTTGAAAACCGATGGGACCTATATCTTAGTAGGGGTGCCGCCCGAGTCTATTCCTGTGAATGCCTTTTCGCTGATTCTACGGCGGCGGCGCTTGGTGGGGTCGTTGATTGGTGGCATAAGAGAAACCCAAGAGATGCTGGATTTCTGTGGTGAGCATAGTTTGCCCTCAGACGTTGAAGTGATTCCCATCTCACAGATCAACGATGCCTATGAACGGGTGCTTCAAGGAGATGTAAGATTTCGGTTCGTGATCGACATGGCCTCATTGGAAAATACGCTCTAGGTGAGGCAAGAATATTTTTGTAGAGCCCTCAACTGGGCGGGAGCAACGGCCCGGCCCATTGCCCTTTGATTCGCTGGACGTCTACTAAATTATTGGGGGGCCCGAGATCGGCCATGAGTTTCGTATCAATACGGCCATGACTCACTAATAACAATTGCGGTTCGCTGATCCCTGGAGGCTTGAACCAATACCAGCCCGGACAATCCGGTAGGCATTCACTCCATTGTGGGCTCACATGGCGCAATTCTTGTTCCAATCGTGCTTGCAGGTGGCCAGGACTATGTTCTCCTAACAGAGGGCGAATTCCTTCGTATAAAGCTTTGGCATGGGCTCGCAAGTCCATAGGTGACCGTTCCTTGTTTAATGTTGTGTCATAAGCCGCAATTTCTAGAGCACGTCATCCGAATCTCGATGGACGGTTGCCGGGGAAAACGCAGGTACGCAGACGGCAATGTATTCTGCCCCTTCCGCTTCGGGCGTGCTGTATCGTACCCATTCTCCGGGATGACTTGTCACGGCTTGACCCGTACGAACTTCTAGGACACCATGTTTGTGCTCAACTTGAATCATTCCCTTCAGCACGACTTTGGTTTCGGCAAACTCGGGTTGTTGCCCGTTTTCTGCCCATCCGGGAGGACAGACGATTCGTGCAATACTCACGTTTTCATTTGCCGTGGCGACTCGCCCGGCATATTCCTCAATCAATTTGGGTTTAGTTCCAACCGGAGGAACAATGCTTGGTTGCGCGGTAAGAGTAGGCATCGTAGAATTTCCTTTCACGTAGCCAGTGGAGTGTTATCATTTGAAGACTTTCATGGTTTCCCTGATCCCCTAACTAATTCTGATGTGTGGAATCCTTAAATCCTACAAGCGGCGTTGTCAATCTTTCTGTACAATCCTTGCCTGAATTTTTATCCCATTCCGTCTCTGTTCGGCAGGTGATCTCAGATGTATCTCTGGGAAGATTATCGTAGAAAGGCCAAACATGTTCATCCACGGGCTTCATTTTAAAAATATAAAAGGAGACATTTTTGGTGGCATAGTCGCTGCCGTTATTGCTGTGCCTTTGGCACTGGCATTTGGTGTGGCTTCGGGTGCGGGGGCCGAAGCGGGCCTGTATGGTGCGATCTTAGTGGGATTCTTTGCGGCGATTTTTGGAGGTACGCCTGCGCAAGCTTCGGGCCCTACGGGCCCCATGACGGTGGTCTTTGCTGGTCTCATGGTTGAGATGGCTCACAATCCGCAGTTGGTGTTTGCGACCGTGGTCTTGGGTGGCGTGGGTTTAATCCTGTTGGGCGTCTTAGGAATCGGGCGCTATATCAGTCTCATGCCTTATCCGGTTATCTCGGGGTTCATGAGTGGGATTGGCGCCATCATTATTATTTTGCAAATCGGTCCCCTGTTGGGGCATGCCGCCATACCAGGGGGAGTCATTCCCAATGTGATGGGCATAACAGACTTTGTCACTCAACCGGTGTTGGATGCGGTTATCCTTGCGGGGATGGCCCTACTCATCACGTATCTCACACCTAAATCCGTTGGAAGAATCGTTCCGCCACCGTTGTTGGCCTTACTGGTGGGTACCCCGGTAGCTATTTGGTTCTTTCCTGAAGCATCGGTAATCGGATCGGTCCCCTCCGGCTTTCCCGCATTTCATCTTCCAACCGTAGAACTCGAATTCTTGCCGCTCATACTCAAGGGGGCTTGTGTGCTCGCGTTACTCGGGGCAATCGACAGCTTGCTCACGTCCTTGGTGTGCGACAACATGACACGTACGCAGCACGATTCCAATCGGGAACTCGTTGGCCAGGGAATCGGGAACATGGTCGCGGGCGTGTTCGGTGGGTTGCCGGGCGCCGGGGCGACGATGCGGTCGGTGGCAAATATTCGTTCCGGTGGACGTACCCCGATTTCCGGAGCCTTGATGGGCCTGGTGCTCTTAGGCACATTGCTCTGGTTGGGACCAATGGCTGAAAAAATTCCGCTTGCGGTCCTCGCCGGTATCTTGCTGAAGGTGGGTGTGGATATCATCGATTGGCGGTTCTTGCGACATATCTGGGAAGCCCCACGTGCTGATGTGGGAATCATGGCTGTGGTTTTTGTCATTACCGTGGCGGTGGATTTAATCACAGCCGTTGCGGCAGGCGTGGTACTAGCTAGTTTATTCTTTGTCAAGGAGATGGCCGATTTACAGTTGGCGAATATGAAAGTCATTACGGAGGTTCATGAAGAATCGCCGCTGACATCGGATGAAGCGGCAGTGATGGAGCGCAACTCCGGGAAGATTGTGCTTATTCATGTGGATGGTCCCATGAGTTTTGGCTCAGCCAAAAATATGGTGCGTCGTTTAGAAACCGCACCGGGCCTACAAGCATTCACCAGTTGTGTGTTGGATTTATCGGATGTTCCGATCATTGATGGAACTGCGGCGTTAGCCATCGAAGATATGCTGCGTATCATTCGGGCCCATAAGCAGCATTTATTTTTTGTCGGCATGCAACCGAAAGTCGAAAAGGTCTTGGAGGGGTTAGGAATTCTCTCTCACATTCGCCCTGGCCATCGGTATGAAACCAGGCTAGAAGCTCTTCGACAGGCGGCGAAGGCGGACCATGCTACCTTCTAGAAAATCGGGAAAATCCTGGTCGAAAGTGTGCAGTCGAGTTGAGACGGACATTACTGGTTGGGGTGGAGAGGTTTTTTGAAAGAGATTAGGGGCTATGGGCCAAATAGATTAGGGCGGTTTGGGTGGCGACGTTATACTTGAGACGACCACGAGTCAATGTGTTGGCGGGAGGGGGCGGACCTCCACCACCCCCAGCTACCAGGGAAGCTAAAATCGGCGGTTGAGCTGTATCGAGCTGAGGTGAATAAGATCTGGCCAGGCTGGAGCCACCATCCAAAATATTATTCAAATGCAGGAAGTCACGCTGTCGAATACCCGTAATACGTAAATAGATCACTGTGTGGCCCGTTGGAATATCACTCAAGCCATCCTTAGCATCCAGATCCCAGCCAAAATTGGTGGTCGTCACGCTTGTACCATAAGAAACGGGAGTGGTGGCAGGCATAAACATTGAAGTGCCAATACCAGGAGGATTGGCTGAATCAAATCGCTCCAGATAGGGCCCTCGAAATCGGCGCCATTGGTTTGCTCCGGTATTCAAAGGATCAGAAGCATTGAGGGTTAAGCGGGCGGGGAGGGAAGTGGAGACCGTGCTATTTCCGGTGGTTTCTGTGGTCGGGATCCCTGTAACATCCAGGGGGTACAACGAGCCGACATCGGTAAAATATCTGGTCAGTGCGGTTTCGTAGGTGCGGATTGCTGCTGCTAGAGATTGGACCTTGGAGGAGGCAACGAGTTGGAAAGCTTTGGGAAATAACAAGGCCATAAGAATGGCAATAATTGCCAGGACACCAATCATTTCAACCAAAGTGAAACCTCTTGTGCGATGCCTCAATCCCCTCTTAAGCATTGCTTCTTTAAGCCCGAACAAAGGAATTTGGGAAAATTTAGGATATTGTTTGAATAGAGGATGTTTCATGACGTTTAGTAAAGTTATCGGTCAATCTTGTTTGTTCCTTTAGGGGTGAGAGAAAGGCAAATTCTGGCCTTAATGCTTTGTAGGTATGCAAAGGGCCGTTCCTGGCCTTAGGAGATAGTAGGGGAGGCAGGCTTCGCAGGCAAGAAGCAAATATTCGGACCTGTGGGTTTGGTGAAGACAGGAGGTAGGTCTTACCAGGATAGATACCTTGCGCCTCCAAGCAGAATCAAGGTCTCTTAAGGAACTGGAGGAGGATGAAATGGATTTCGTAACGATTATGGGATATGTGGCGGGGGCATGTACCACCTCGGCGTTTCTTCCACAGGCAATAAAAATTGTCAAAACCAAGCATACTAAAGATATCTCCTTGATTATGTATTCCGTTTTGACCACAGGCGTGTTGCTGTGGTGTGTATACGCGGGGATCAATCATGATTGGCCTTTGGCTCTCGCGAACGCTGTGACCTTGTTTTTAGCCGGATGGATACTCCTCCTCAAAATTCGTTACGGGTAACCTCTTAAGAATCTAAACTGCGTCTATTTGCTTTTGACCCGGCTTCGCCACACAATACTATAGGCCACACCGTTGATCAGAAGGACGCCAAGACCAATGTACACTTGGATGTCCGGGGTGAGCCCTATCGGATATATGACCCGCACAAGATAGTGCTCAATAAAACCACCAGCATATCCCGCTTCCCCGCTTGCCTGGCGAAGCCAATTTTCTAAAGGCGTTAAGGGACAGATCCAGCTTCCTAATTCGAGTGCCGCAGCCCATGCAGCCGCTGGAAGATGTACCCATGGAAGCCGGCGCCATCGGCTGGCGAAAAAGCCACCCATTATCACGAAGACAATAAAGGCAATGTGAATAAGAAGTACGAGGTCAGCGAGGGTTCGCCAGATCATGGATAGGTTTTCTTTTCGAGTGATTTTGGTTGAGGCTGTATAAGATGTACAATAGCAAGTGACGATGGATGAAAGGGCAGAAATACATTACGTGAACGTGGTGAGAAGTGAAATGTCACTAATCCAGCATTATCCGGCCAAAATGGCGTTAATCCTTCTCTGCACAGTAGGTGGGTTGCTGTGGTTAAATCCGCCGGCTTTCTCGAATCATCAAGGCTCGGAGGAGCATGGGCATTCTGAGGTAATTGTTATTGACGAATCCACTGGCCATGCCATTCCGGGAGCGTCGTTTCAAGTCTATTGGGGGGAAAGTCAAGGGTTAGTTGAAGGTGAGGTACTGCCTGAAACGCAAACTGATGAAACCATTCAGACGGTAGTCGATGCGTTCAGCGAGATGGTGAAACATCGGACCAAATACAAACGATTTGATGAAGCCCTCGCCAA
>QIDY01000411.1 GCA_003228495.1 Nitrospirota bacterium | reverse complement strand
CGTACCCTTTGCCATAATTTCCTGTGGCGGAGCTTCCAATCGCATGGTGCCGGCTAGGGATTGCCAAGGGCCTAAGGTTGAGCCAATCTCTCGGAGTTTATGAAGGGCAGGTTCATATCGCAGCGTGTGAGCGGTCATGATAGGGACGCCTGCTTGTTTTGCGGCGTCGACAATGTGTTGCCCTTCTTTTGAATTCAATGACAGGGGTTTTTCCAGGAGGATGGCTTTCCCATGTTCGATCGCTTCTAAGGCAATGGTCACGTTCAAAGAGGGAGGAGTTACCACCAGCACGGCTTGGATGGCGGAATCAGCTATAAGGTCTCGATAGTCTGGGAAGAATCGAACATTGTGTCGTGCTGCTAGCCGACGGCCTTCGTCTATATGTTTTCGGCTAATGGCGACAAGTTTTCCGCCGGTGCTATCTTCGACAAGATGGTGGAGATACCGACTGCCGTGCCGTCCAAGACCAATGAGTCCCACTGGTATGGGTGCCTTCAATGGTTGCTCCTGTGGTGATTCACGCTGGTTATTACGAGGGAATTAGTTAAGTTATCCAAGTTTATTCGATTCGGATAAAGCACACAGGATCCCCCACGAGAGCCGTAGGATAGGTTTTGGGATCAATGTGGTATGAGTGTTTGTGGGTTTCACACCAATTCACGATCCAGGGAATTTCTTCCACCGAGGTTGTGAGCAACCCTGGTGTGGTCAGTTTAGCCATGCAATTTGCGAATAATCGAATTCCTGTCTCCCGTTCGTGTGAAAATGCTGATGTGTCAAATGCCAGAGGGTCCGCACGGCCGTAGGAAAAAAGCACCGACAGATTAGGAAATTCTTCCGGGTCATTCAAGACGCTGACGATCCAAAGATGATCAAAGTTGCCTGTTGCGGACTCTGCCGAACCGAAGCAAAATGGTATTCCGCTTTTTCCTCCAGCTTGGTTCAGGATATCCACCTCTCCTTGCCGAAGGTTATAGGGGCATACCGTGCGATTCAATTCCAGGTGTTCCATGAGCAAGACGGGAATTTCTGGGACTCCCGCGCCCACGTATAAACTTCGTCCCAGTGGTGGTAAGCGGCCTAGGAGGGCTTTCGCAATCGCGATCCCCATTCTCTGGCATGGCCCTCGGCGATCTTCCCAAAACGCGTCTCCGCCTTCGTCGCAATAAATTGGTCCGAGGGTTTCGTAATCTAGAGCCTGATAGATTTGCTTAATCTGTTGAGTGGTTCTTTTGGAAAGTCGTGATGTTCTCATAGATGGTGGAGAGGCCGTTGCCAGTACATTGTTCCTTTTTTTGTCTCACACTAGACAGAGATCGTAAAGGGTTTGGCGAGCAGTTGATTCACCGGGGACCACGGTCCCTTTCCCCTTGCTAAACTTGACCAAAGTATCGAATTGGTGTAATCATTAACATCTTTCCCAAGGGCACTCTTTAGCGGAGATGTTCCATTCCTAAAGCTGGTAAAACAGTTCCCCCATCCTGTGTGCATGCTCTATTATTTCCCCTAGGTGGAACCTTTGATTTTGGCGTTCTGAATTAATGTTTTACCGGATTTCCCCCAACCAACAGTATGACTTGCACTCAATGGCATGCTTTATGGTGGATCTGATTTTCAGTATGCAAGTGAGAGGGTAGACACGTGGATATTCTCGAAGAACTTCGTCGAGTCATTCGGTTAGAGGCCAGGGCTCTGACCCATTTGGAAGAGAGTTTGAGCTCTCGGTTTGAAGATGCCGTCAGAATGTTACAGGCTTGTGAGGGGAAAGTCATCCTCCTGGGAGTGGGGAAATCGGGTCTCATTGCGAATAAAATTGCGGCTACGATGGTGTCCACCGGGACGCCTGCTGTGTTTCTCCATGGCTCTGAAGGTATGCATGGCGATATTGGCATTGTTGCCAAAGACGATATTGTGCTTGCCGTCGGAAAGTCAGGAGAAAGCGAAGAGCTGCTGGCGTTGTTGCCTTTTATTCGAAAGATAGGGGCACGGATTGTGTCCATCACTGCAAAACCTGAGTCAACGCTTGCGCAGGGGAGTGATCTGGTCCTTATCACCCCGATTGAAGAAGAAGCCTGTCCGCTGAACATGGCTCCCACTTGTAGCACCACGGCTGCTTTGGTATTAGGGGATGCCATTGCCATGGCTTTGATGAAGCTTCGAAATTTTCAATTAGCAGACTTTGCCTTGTTTCACCCCGGTGGCCAATTAGGGAAGCGGCTGCTTTTGACGGTTGGCGATTGCATGCGTAAAGATGATGCCAATCCGGTCATTGATTTATCACAGTCCATTCGCACCATGTTATGCGAAATGACGAGCAAGCGAGCTGGAGCGGTTTCCGTTATTGATGATCAGCATAGGCTCTTGGGCCTCATTACCGACTTTGATATTCGGCGGACGTTGGAAGAAGGGCATGATCCCCTTGGGCTGACCATTGCTGAGGTGATGAATTCGAAGCCCAATTGGGTCTACAAGGATGAAAAGGCCATCAATGCCCTGGAGTTTATGGAAAAACGAGAAAAGCCCATTTCTGTGGTTCCCGTTTTAGATCGCCAAGAAAAAGTTGTGGGGATGGTGCATTTACATGACTTCCTATCCCGAGGAATTTAATACTTTCACCAAGAAATCCTGGAAAAATTGAAACACGTCAACTGAGGAACGGGTTATAGAAGAAACGGTATTTTTCTTAGAACATCTGAAAAATGTAATGAGGGCCATCATCTGTTTACGCAATCTCGGATCCTTCTGAGGAATTCTTCTTTTTTCCCTTCTTTTTCTCAAGGGGTCTGGAGGGTGCAAGTGGGGGGTCTATTTCTATTAACGGTCTTGAGCTTTTTCCCAGGGGTTTTTCATGTAGAAGAGATTCTTTTTTTTTTACTTTTGGGATTAGTGCTCCTAGTCGGATGGCTTGAAGGAAAAGCTCTAAGGATTCGAACGCCAATTGATCTTCCATTATTTCTTTTATTGGCATGGATTCTTGTCACTGTCCCATTTTCATTAAATCCCGAATACAGTTTTATAGAGTGGCGAAAGCTTGTTGCACAGTGTTTAGTCTTTTATTGGGCGGTGTATGTCATACGTGAAGTTTCTCAGATACAGCAGAGGGGAAATACCAGTCTATCTTTCAAATGGATGGAGGTTGTTGGAGAAAAAATCCATCTACAGAATGTGTTCATAGGAGTCCTTATCGGTACATTTTTGTTATCGAGCTTTTCCCTGGTCGATTTTATTGAGCGAGGAGGAAATTGGCAGGACCGAACCATTCGAGCGATTGTTCCGGGATCGGATTTTAACTGGTTGACAACCTATATGGTTCTTTCGATTCCCATTGTTTTCTATTGTGGAATTGTCTCTCGTTTATTGTGGGGGAAAATATTTTCGTATAGTACTTTGGTGCTTGCTCTACTTGCGCATGCTGCCTCGTACACGCGAGCGGGTTGGTTGGCGTCTGTGGCACAACTCTTCACTTGGGGCTTTGCCACGGGGCGACGTCTTTTTATCTCTGGTTTAATTTTTGTCATAATCCTTGCCTCTGTTGCCTTAGTGGGAATTGCCCAGATCGGAATACAGACCGACACGGTGCATACTTGGTGGACTGTAGAGACACGAATCCAAGTCTGGAAGCTGGGAGTCGACCAAATGATCAGCCATCCCATTGTGGGAATTGGATATGGCAATAAAATTTTTCAGCCTGTGTTGGCCGATTCCCCAATGGGGGATAAACCTATGCATCTTCATAATACCCCCTTGATGGTTGGTGTCGGGAGCGGGCTTCCCGGCTTAATGCTATTTTTGTGGATATTTATTCGCTTGGGGCAGGAACTTTTTTTAATAAAAAATCGAAAAAATTTGACAGATTCAGAAACCCTTAAACTTTGCTTAGGGATTGTGTTAGTGGGTTTCTTTTGTCGAAACTTGTTTGATTATATGTTTGCCGGAAGTTTGGCCTATTTGTTTTGGATATTAATGGCCTGCGGGCTAGAGTCTAACGAGAGAATAACCCCGAATTACAAGAAAGAGGGACTCGAGGCAGGATAGCGTGAAAGAGGTTTCTGTAGCTGTTATACTAATGGAACATTTTAATAATGGTTCTTAGCCATTAAGAGTCATGTTCGATGTCCGGTCTTTTATTCTTGCCCTCTTTTTCGAATAAGGTCGCTGGCGAAGAGAATACGTGTTGGAAGTGAGAGAAAGAGAGGTTTGCGTGTAGAAAGAGTGAGTGCACTGATTCCTCTTTAGAATATTCACATGATCGTTTTTACCGAGGAAAAGAAATTTAACCTCAAGCAATGAACAGGAAAATTGCAAATCTCCAAGCAGTGCAGGAAAAGATTCAGGGAAGTGCACTAAAACCTGGGAGTCAACAACGGACCGGTAATTTGTCTCAAAACGGAGGCCATCGAAATTCGTTTCTTCGTCGAAAAAACTTGCTCTGTTATTAGCGTTCTACATCAGCTGTTTAAATTTCCTTCTATTTCTTCAGGGCTCCTAGCACATTGCTGGCTTTAATGTTAAAGACTTTTACCATTTTTGAAAAAGAGGCTGTTGGATTTCGGGGAACTCTTTAATTTCCCTATCGAAATTTCATTGACAATCAAGAGGTTACAAACCTAATTGCCTCGACATTTTAAACCTGGCCGAAATTTTGCGAAGGTAACAATCTTAAAGAGATATCCAGTTTTGAAAGCTGAATAAGGGGGCCTAAATAAGCTTGAGGTTTTGGGATCCATGAATGAGTGGCCGAGAGGATATGAAATTCCAGGGCTATGCTGGTACAAGAAAAACCCAGAAGAAAAAATGATTTGTAACGTGTTTGGAAGTTTACTACGCAGGATTGATTAAGGAGAGGAGAAAGATGAGCAATTATCCCAGTGCAAACCTAGGAAAAGAGAAGACCAAACGGATAGTCGCGGGAATCTTGTTACTTAGTTTTCTGGTCTTAGGGAATGGGGGAATTGGAGTTGCATCGGAGGTCCAATTTCTGCTTCAGATTAAACAAGACCGAATCACGGGTGTTCTCACTCAAGTTCCCTTACGCGCGGTGTTAGAACAGCTTCAAGAGAAACTAGCCATTGAGTATGTTGTGCCGAGGGAAGAACTCGATAGACACGTTTCTGTGAATTTGGTTGGCGAAACGATGGTCAAAGCCCTTTCGAAAATTCTGTCTCCGTGGGACTATGCCTTGCAAACAGATCAACAGGGAAGAGTTCATCAAGTTTTTGTGGTTGCCAAGATGAGGCCAATTGAAATTAAGAAAAACGAAATAAAGACATCCGAATCAAAAATGGCCACTTTTCCTAGAAAGAGGACGGGAAACGAACTCATCCTTAGAACGCCTAAGGCAGGGGTTCTTCTATCTGGAACAGAAATGACTTCACATCCAGAAAGGGATGCGATGGTCTCTCCAATGTTTACTGTGCCTTCAGAAAAGTTGCCTCAAATGGTCATTCAACCACCAAAAGGCGGTCCAATGAATATTCAGCCGTCATCCAATTTTATGCAAGTGATTCCCGCTTCGGGATATCCACCCATGGACATTCTTCCCGTTTCTGAAGATGCACGATGGAACTTTATGGAAGGGCATAACTGAAAAGAAAATGCCATTTCTCGAAGAGGCCGTTTTCCCGCCCAATGTGGAAATAGGACGAGAAAAATTTTGCTATAACAAAAAATAGGAAACGAAGTTGTTGGTTAGGGGAAAATATGAAAAAATCGGTATTAATATTTTCCCTTTTTTTACCGATACATGGTCAGGGACCTCTATAAGATGGTGTAGAAACAGATCCTTATCAAAGAAATTCATGGATCCGAGAGAAGAAAGGAAATGACATTTATGAAAAAGGAAAAGCGGAAATCCATAGCTTGGCTGATGGGTGGTTTAGCGGCACTGACATTCCTGAGCTCGGGATCGATGGCGATCGCACAAGCCGTGACGTCTTATAATGACCTGGCTTGGGGCGTTGGCCAGCTAAACACAAACATTACCACGTTCACCTCCCCGACCGGTGGGTCGGGGTTGCTAAGCAGTGGCCCGCTGGTAGATTTCGATACCGGCAATCCGACTGCTGTGACCTTGACTGTTACTGGAGGGTCATTTAACGGGCCTATTAATGTCGCCCAGGGTGCCAACCCGACAACGGGAGATGCCTTTAATATCTTTGATGGGAAGGTCAACGGTCAGGGGGGCATTTCTTATGTAAATCTAGACGGCAGTAATCTGGTGCTCACCTTTACGAATATGGATCCGACTAGGTTCTATGATTTGACCTTTTTTGCTCATCGTGATGACTACGGTTGGGATCGGGCGTCCTTAGTGACCATCTCTGGGCAGGATGCCTTTGTGAACACGAGTTCCGTAGCATCGGATAATCCGAGTGAGCCGGGCGGTGTGATCTTTATCGGGCCAACTGATACATCCACCCGTCTGCCATCAGACAACGATAACGGATACGTCGCGCGATTTAGCCAAGTTAAGTCTGGCATCGATGGCGTCGTGGTGCTGACCATCAGTTTTGATGGTGATGTGCCCAGTCAATTTAAAGGCAAATATGGCAGCGCGATCCGGCTGATTGAAGCTGGGGGGGGTGACATTGTATGGCGCAATAACAATGACGGGGCTGTGGCGGTGTGGCTGATGAATGGGCTGACCATCGGTCCTTCTTCAGGCACTCCCGGCGGTGCACCGGCTACCTGGATCATTAAGGGTATTGGCGATTTAGATGGTGATGGCAAGCCCGACTTGGTTTGGCGTGAGACGAATACCGGGGATGTGGGGGGCTGGCTGATGGATGGGGCGAGCCTACTCACGGCGGGCGTGATTACGCCGGCGGTGCCTTTAGAGTGGGTCATTGCGGGCGTGGGTGACCTGGACGGCGATGGGAAGGCCGACATTGTGTACCGCAATACGAGCACCGGGGATGTGACGGCCTCGCTGATGAAT
>QIDY01000333.1 GCA_003228495.1 Nitrospirota bacterium | reverse complement strand
GGAGGCATCAATGATGATGTCGCTGGGCACATGGAGATTGGTGATCCCTTTATCCGAATCCACCATCGCGAGATCGGGGCCATTCTTCAACGCGGCTTGAATGTCGGCTTTGATTTCCTCTTGTTGGGCGGCGGGCAAGGTCACAATTTTGGCGTACACATCCCCGAGTCCATTTTTGGGATTCACGCCTAGCTCTTCGAAAACCTTGGCATGTTTGGTGAACACATCCTCAAAATAGACTGTCACGGCATGCCCAAACATGATGGGGTCTGACACCTTCATCATCGTGGCCTTCAGATGTAACGACAGCAAAATTCCGCTTTTCTTGGCCTCTTCAATTTGATCCTTGAAAAATTGACGTAACGCGCTGACGCTCATCTTTGTGGCATCAACTACATCACCTTTGTCAAAGGTCAGATTATCTTTCAAGACCTTGGTGCTGCCATCGGCACCAACAAATTCAATACGGCCTTTTCCCGCGGATTGTTCCGTAATGGTTGCCGATTTTTCGTTAGCGAAGAAATCTCCGCTCGTCATATGCGCGACGTGCGTTCGGGAATCGTTGGTCCACTTGCCCATTCTATGCGGATTTTTTTGGGCATATTGCTTCACGGAGGTTGAGGCTCGACGATCAGAGTTGCCTTGCCGCAACACCGGATTCACGGCGCTGCCTTTCACTTTGTCGAATTTGGCTTTAATGGCCTTTTCCTCATCATTTTGTGGATCTTCCGGGTAGTCCGGAATGGCATAGCCCTGAGACTGCAATTCCTTCACGGCCGCCTGTATTTGAGGGAGAGAGGCACTAATATTCGGGAGTTTAATCACATTGGCTTCCGGCTTCATAACCAACTCACCCAGTAATGCGAGATCATCAGGCTGCTGTTGCTCCGGCTTCAATTTGTCGGAAAATTGCGCAATAATTCGGCCCGCCAACGAAATATCTTTCGTGCCGACGTTCACACCGGCCGTCTTAGCAAAAGATTGAATAATAGGCAGGAACGATCCACTCGCCAACTCCGGCGCTTCATCAACTTTCGTGTAAATGATATCTGGTTGTGCTGACATGGTTTGACCCCCAAAAGAAAAGATGACTGAAGAAACTCATTTTCCGGAATTACGTAAAACGAGATTATAGAACTGAGGATTTTATAAAGATTTTTCCCAAGTGGCAATCAACCGAAAGGCCCAGTAGGTGGGGAGAGACTAAAGACCCAGGAAAGCAAAGACCATTAGTACATGTCTATGTTCTATAACAGGACAATCAAAAAATTGCAATGAAATTCAATGACTTGTAATCCACTGCCAATTTAGATAGGGATTTATTGAACACAAGGGTTATCATGTGATTTCAAAAAGGAAAACTAGTTTCTTGGCCGCAAAATGAAAATTCCAACAATCACTCTTCCAGTCACTTTTCAATGACCTGATTCCCGAGTGCAATAAGACTTTCCAGGGGAATCCCATAGTGAGATGAGAGGTCAAACTCCGGAGGAATAGCGGAAATGGTTTTTTTTCCTAAAGATTTCTCTGTTAAAAAATGCCGACAATTGGCCCAAGAGCACCTTATGGTGTATTATCATACACAAAAGGAGGTGTATACATGCGCACCAATGTTGTTTTGGATGAAAAACTTGTTCAGGAAGCTTTTAAATATGCCAAGGGGAAAACCAAGCGTGATTTGGTCCACCAAGCGCTTCAGGAATTTGTGGAACATCATCGGCGCCGTGATGTACGAGAGCTTAGAGGTACCGTCAAAATTCGCCAGGGATATGATCACAAGAAACTTCGGGCAGGACAACTCTGAAAATGTATTTGGTCGACACTTCCGTCTGGCTGGATTATTTTCGAAACCGATCGACTCAAGCTGTTACGCAGTTCGAAGAAATTCTTAATGGAAATACCCCCTTTGGTATCACGAGTGTCATTTACCAAGAAGTCTTACAAGGAGCCGATTCCCCGAGAGACTTTTCAAAGCTCCAGAACTATCTAGCTACTCAAAAGTTTTATTATCCCATCGATCCGATTCTTAGTTATGAACAAGCGGCGGATTTGTATTTTCAATGTCGTCGCCAGGGCATCACCATTCGAAGTACCATCGATTGTCTCATCGCACAAGTTGCCATTGAACATAACCTACGCCTTCTCCACAACGACCGCGACTTTACTCAGATAGCGACAGTCCGCAAAAATTTAATTCTCGCCTAATCAGGAGAATGTGGAAAATTCCCATCGGAGGGATGGGCCATGAGAGAGAATTAGGAATTTTCGAAAAAGAAAGGGAAGAATGTAGAAACATTTCACCTCTTCATTGTGAGCCTACAAAAAAAATTAATTTGTCCACTTTTCTTCTGTACCCCAAGAGATCAATATCCAGATAGAAGAATTCAGCCGCAATTAACTATAAATGGAGCCATGTCCATAACAGATAAAACACGAAAAATTCTTTGGGGACGCTCCGGCAATCGTTGTGCTATCTGCAAACACGAACTCATTGAGGGAACTCAGAGCAATTGGCGCCAGGAGAGGACATGGACGGGAAGAGTTCGAAGTGTGGCTGCGATGAGGCAGGTGTCGAGGGTGATGCTGACGTCGTCATGAAGAACTTGGACACGATCTGCATAGAGTGCTCCGTTGAGAATTAACGATCCGAGCCCACCGGTAAATTCGACTTGACCGGATACAAGGATGAGCCCTTCCCACAGAAACGGCGCAATGATTTGGACATTTCCTTTTACCAGCAGAATGCCATATCCGGTAACCTGAGATACGGTCAACGTCCCTCCTGCTGGTTCCGCATAGAGCGCCTCTGGGGAAGTGGCCGAACCTACATTCACGCCAATCAAATCGGCCGACACGGGTGTGGCACCTTTCTTCAAGTCATTGATCTGTTGAACCAAATCCAAAGACAACGGACTTATCTGAGGAGCGGACGGATTACCGGAGAGATTTGCCGTCCCTACCAGAGTTGCCGAAGGCGCAAAAGAAATAGGCGGACGGCCAGTAGGCAACAGTCCGCACGTATCTAGACCTTGAATCGTGATCGCGCTGCCTGATAACACCACTTCATTCCCCACGTATATTGGAGCCCACACCGGTGGCCCCGCAGGATGAGTCACATCTACTTGAAGAATTGAGTCTGCCCCTTCGACCTGGCCATGACTGGTGATCCTTTCAATTGGCGCATACATGGACGGAAGGGGTGAGGTGAACTTTTCCGGCTTTACAGACGTGGTATTCGGGTAGCCAAACTGAATGAGTTGTCCCCGGTTGCTAATGGAATGCAACGTGGTGACTCCATCTCCATCAAGATAATGCGGTGTGGCCAGGCGATGCCCAGCCTGTTCTGCGTCATACTCGGTTTTGTGATGCACGTTCGTCCAATACGGTAAGTCACTTTGCACACTGTTGGGAAGAACAAGGGTATTGGTGAAATTGCCAGGCAGCGGAACGTAGTTAGTGAGCAGAGCACTATAGGATTGATCGTGTTCCGGTTTCCACCCTGCATGGGAAAAGACGTAGGCTGACCAATTGGGTTGATAGGGTGATGAAAGATCGGCTAGGTACATCGGATTCGACACCGGCGATCCGCTTAACCGTCGTTGCGTTTCGGCCAGGCCTGCTTCTGCGGCATAAAAGGTTTGGACGGCTCTTCGATAATTCCCGCTGATCTGCAGATCTGTCGACGTCGCAAACAGAATGGTCCCCCCCATGATTCCCGATACCACCACCAATAACAGGGCCGCAATGAGAGCACTGCCTCTGGGATTGTTCCAAGACTTCTTGATCTGTGATTGGACAACTGCCCGATCCATGCTTAGAGATTCCTGGGAGTGAGTCTGGAATGTAGCGTCACCGTTCGATATCCACTGTTTTTTGAAAATTGAGTATCTGGTTTTTCCGTGCGTGCGGTCACGGTGATCTTGACTTGTTGGATGCTTGTTGAGTCGACGGTTGGATTTCCCTTTTGATCAAAGTACTCCACGAGAAACGATTCGATGTTTTCTCCAAAGGGTTGATTCCCGCCACCCGTATTGCGCCGAAGTGTATACGTCTTGATATCATAGACAAAGGTAATGGACTCATTGGCGTCTGCGATCAGGCCATTTCCGTTCAGGTCCGCCTTGATGATCAAACGACCTGGATCGTAGGTAATCCCTAGAAAGTCATTGCTCAGATCCACATCGTTGTTCACTCCACGTGGATCGAAACCTGCCATCAATAATTCACGACCGACCACATCTATAACAACTCGGGCCTGTTGCTGCATTTCCAGCATATCCTCACGCACGTTCTGGGCTCTGAGTTCACTGACATAGAGAGAATAGACCGCACCCACCGTCACCAGACTCAAAGCGAGTGCCACAACCATTTCGACAAGGGTAAAACCTTCACGAGATGTAATGTGCCCACGTGACATCACCATTTCGCTATTTCTGCGTAAGATACGTTTTGAGAGAAATGGCATGTGCCCCGTTATCCCATTGCACATCAACGGTCACGGTATGCAAACCCGGCATAGGATCGTCAGGGGTCATCGTGAGGATGCGCTGATGGTGGGGGGCGCCTGAAATCGATCCGTAGGGCTCGGATATATTCAAAGCACCTGTTAAATCAGGTGGCACACCTTCCCGCTGAATGTCTTCCATCTTTTCCTGCGCCAACGTGACCGCTCGTGTCATCTTTTGACTGGCACTCATACCCGTATGCGCCACAACAGAAAATCCTGCAAATCCCAACAAGGCGAGAAAGACCACAGCCATGGCGATAAGAATTTCCAGCAGGGACACCCCTTGCTGACTCTGTGCGCATTGGGGAAACCCCCAGAAACATTTAGCTTGCATAGGCATTCAGGATTTCACCTTCACTCGGCCTGTAATACTTACCGTAATCTTTCGTGAGCCGGCTGAATTCGTCAGAGTAATGGAGGCCAGATTCGAAGCCGTGCCACGGGGTAAAAACGAAGGATTATTTGATGCCGTTATGGTGACATCTTGATAATCGGCTTGAATATCTCGGGCTTCTTGCTTTTCACCAGAATCGACCTTTCCATTATTGTTTTTATCGTCTAGTATCACATAATAGCGATTGTCCTGAAAAAAAATCCGTTGCCGATTTCGTTTGACCACTGCATTCATTTTGGCCGCGACCAAATCAGACACCACTTGCCGCACCGCACCGTTCAATCGCCAACGAGGCAACTGGGATGACAACCACATGTTCGTCAGCATTAAGGTGACGCTCATGATGCCAAGCACAATCATGAGTTCCGTCAGAGTGAAACCCTTTGACGCGGCATGAGACTTGTCCACCATCTCCTCACTCCTGTCTTGCCATGTGCTGAAATTTGCTGGCTATACTAATTCAGACCAACCCGCGAAAATACCACTTCCATATTTCTGTGCCCCAAATCATGGCAATAAGAGCTCCCAGCGCTAAGTACGGACCGAAGGGAATGTATTGGCCTTTTTTGAGCACTTTCGCAGCCAAGAGCCCGATCCCGATCACTGCACCGACCACCGACGCCACCATTAAGGTGAAGATGGCCTGCTGCCAGCCTAAAAATGCACCGACCATAGCCAAGAATTTAATATCGCCGCCGCCCATCCCCTCTTTGCCAAACACATAAGGACTGATCCAGGCTAACCCTAGCAAGAACCCTCCACCAACAAGGATACCCAACAGCGAATTGAACCATCCCGTGGGCAACAACAGCGCCCCACAAAGAAACCCAATAACAATGCCCGGCAGGGTCACCACATCCGGAATGATCTTGTAATCCCAATCAATCCAGGTCACCACCCAAAACACCGAAAACAATCCGGCATAGACTACGGTTGCCCATGTGAACCCGAACCGCCATACCACCAATAGATATCCCAGGCCATTTACCAGCTCAATGATGGGATATCGTACTGGAATGCTCTCCTGGCAGACCCGACATCGGCCCTTGAGCCATAAAAAGCTCAATATCGGCACATTGTCATACCAGCCGATTTGCGCTCCACACTGCGGGCAGGCTGATCGTGGCGCCACGATTGACCGCCCTTTCGGAATCCGATGCACACAGACAGTCAGAAAGCTCCCAATAATTATTCCCAGAATAAAGACGCTTAACCAAACAATCCAGTGAGACATAAATGCCACATATTCCGTAGTTATTTCGACTAGAGTGAGTTTACGTATATTTCAGTTTACAATCCGAAAATGACCTGATATTCTCCCTTAGATAATTCGCCTAGCCAAGTATGCGAGAAATTCATGGATACGAGACCGAAACCCAACCCTTCAGACGACGCTCCGATTAAACGCAAACGACCGGAAGCCCTGACCCAACGGGAACAGGAAATACTTCAACTCATCTGGTCCGGGCTGAAGAATAAAGAAATTGCGCAGCGGCTAAAAATTAGCGTTAAGACCGTGGAAGCCCATCGTGCCAATATGATGAAAAAAGTTCGCGTATCAAATGCCGCACAGCTACTCAACGCAGCTATTCAGGAAGGGCTCATTCAGATCAAATAACATCCGCCCGCCGCTCACCTCTTTTGCGCCCGTTGTCGTACCACTTCAAAGATCGTCACCGCCACCGCTACCGACACATTCAGCGAATTGATCTTTCCCAACATGGGAATCCGCACATGTTCATCGCACTTTTTGAGCACGATGGGCCGAATCCCTTCTCCTTCATTTCCAAAGACCAAGGCCAACGAATCGGTGAAATCACATTCGGTGTATGAGGTTTTGGCAGTAGCGTCGAGAGCCACGGTTTTGATGGCTCGATGTTGGCATTGTTCCAGAAACTTACCTGTATTCGTCACTCGCGCCACCGGCACATGCTCTAACGCCCCTGCCGAGGCTTTGGCAACGCCGGCGGTTAAGCCCACTGCGCGATGCTTTGGAATGACAATACCATGTCCCCCTCCTGCGTCTACTGTGCGGAAAATAGCTCCAAGATTATGTGGATCTTGAATGTGATCTAAAACCACAAGCAGCGAGGGAGTCGTAATTTTTTCCATAGCATCCAACAATTCCTCCCCTTCCAAAAACTGCCTTGCTGCCACACCAGCGACAACCCCCTGGTGATGGCGATCCCCAGCCAAGCGATCCAATCGGTCACGGGATTCCACGGAATAGGGAATGTGTCGTTCTTTGGCTAAACGTGTGAGAGGGAAAAATCGGCCATCAGATTTAGCCAACCAGAGCCGTTGGATGACACGGGTGGGCGATTGTAGGGCTTCCGTGACCGTATGGAGCCCATACAACACACTTGAGGGTTCATCGTTTCCAACGTGTGGTGCCATCAGGTCGGTCTTCAAGAATAATATTTTGGTCGGCTAGTTCTTTTCGAATGCTATCAGCAGTCGAAAAATCCTTCTTTGCGCGAGCTTCTCTTCTACGTTGAATTTGTTGTTCAATCCATTCTTCTGATGATTCTACAATAACCTTAGGAGGAGGAACTTCCAGTTTAATAACATCAGGGTCTGGTGTGAACACAATGGAATACCATTCCCCAACTCTCACTTGAAATAGACCTAGAGTTTTCCCATATGTCTGAAATGTTCCAAGAATAGTTTTTTTTGCTTGGTCAGATAGCCCCCTTATGAGCAATTTATTAATGTTTCCTCGAAATTCATTAAATGCCGCCAAAGCCTTGGGAGAATTAAAATCATCATCCATGGCTTGTGTAAATTTTTCTTTAAATTTACTGAGCAAGGGTTCCAGGTCCTTTTCCTTGTTCCTTTCAGTGTCAGAACTCGATTCCTCTAGGCGCTGAAATAACCCATAAAAATTATCTAAAGCGGACCTAGCTTCATTGATGGATTGATCTGAAAAATTCAGATCACTCCGATAGTGAGTCGAGAGCAGGTAATATCGTAATGATTCCCCAGTGATAGATTCCCTATAAGGAGACTTTTCAAAGATCTCTTTAATGGTGAAAAAATTGCCAAG
>QIDY01000165.1 GCA_003228495.1 Nitrospirota bacterium | reverse complement strand
TCCAAATACAAATGCGATTACATTCGTGGGAAGCAAGAAGTTCAACAATATTGGTTGCCCTGCCATCTCTTGACTGACACTCCCTTCATTCTCTCTACGAATCCCTCCTTAAAGGATGAATATTCACAGTTGGTTGGTTGCTTGCTTGTATATTCATTGAATTCTTCTGATCGCCGAACCACGTCGGATTTAGCTTTGAACGAGAGTCAGGCATTCGCTTACCATTTGCTCAGTGGCATGAACTTTTCTCGCTTCCCAAGATCGCCGGGCCATGGCTTGCAAAGCCGGAATGTCTCGAATCATGTATTCGATTTCTTCTGCCAATATTCAAATCCGATTGCAGCAACATGCGCGCCGCTCCTAACTCTTCCATCGCCCGCGCATTCATTTCTTGATGATTGTGCGTGGCATGGGGAAAAGGGATCAGAAGGCTAGCTTTGCCATAGGCTGCTAATTCCGCCAGCGTGCTGGCCCCGGCCCGACAAATCACGAGATCCGCCTTAGCCAACTCCTTAGGCATATCAAATAAAAATGGCTGAACATCGACTTGCACGCCGAGTGCTTCATATACTCGCCGAACTCGTTCATAGTCGTCGGCTCCCGTTTGATGGGTCAACGTGACAGATTCACGGAGAATCGGTGATTGTTCAACCGCTTCGAGCATGGCGGAATTAATCGCCTGGGCGCCTTGACTTCCTCCAAAAATCAACAGATGCGATACCTTACGAGGGGGCGATGGAGGATGATCCATGACAAAGGCCTGACGTATGGGCATTCCAATGACCCTAGATTTGGACGAAGAAAAAAATGGCATCGCACTTTCAAATGCCAAAAAAATGCGATTAGCCAAGGGCCCCAGTACACGATTCGCCAATCCCGGCATGGCATTAGGTTCCAATAACACCCTGGGTATCTGAAGCATCCAGGCTGCAAATACCACAGGCGGACTAAAATACCCTCCAGTTCCTATGACCAAATTCGCTTTTTGTGACCGAAGAATCTGTATCGCCCGCCAAACAGATTTAGGGAGAAGCCAGAGTGCGCGAAGCATGCTCAAAACTCTCCGCCCGACAAAACCTTCCACCTCAATTGACTCAACCGGAAACCCTTCCTGGCGGAGAATATTTTCCTCTAAGGCTTTACCCGTTCCAATAAACAAAATATGCCCTCCTGGATCAGCCTGTTGAAAAGCCCTGGCATAGGCAATAGCCGGGTACATATGTCCTCCTGTTCCACCCGCGGCAATTACCACTCTCATTCCAAGTCTGCTGCCTAGGGGCTTGCCTGCCCTTGACGAGCGATACTCAGTAATATCCCAATGGCCAACATCGTCGTGAGGAGCGAAGACCCCCCGTAACTCACAAGAGGCAGCGTAAGACCCTTGGTCGGCAGCATCCCACTCACCACTCCGGCATTGATCATGGCTTGCATGGTGAGCAGTAGAGTGATTCCCAGAGCCAGAAACCGACCAAACACATCCGGCGCCAGCGCAGCCACTCGGAACCCTTTTAAGACGAGAATGACAAACAAGCCCAATAATCCTAATGTGCCAATCAGCCCCAGCTCTTCTCCAATCAATGCCAGCACAAAGTCGGTATGGCCCTCGGGGAGATACAAGAGTTTTTGCTTGCCTTGCCCAAGGCCTACACCAAAGACCCCACCATTTTCTAGTGCTAAGAGGGATTGCACCAATTGATAGCCCGCGCCTTCTCGATCCTGAAAGGGATTCAGAAAAGTCGTGAATCGCTCCCATCGTTCTGGGTTGATCACAATGAGCGCAAGAAATCCAAGAATCATCAGCAAACCTAAACAAGCCAAATGTCGAAGCCTGGCCCCTGCTAAATACATCATGCAGACAAAGACCAAACCAATCACCACGATACTTCCTAAATCCGGTTCTATAACAATTAAGAAACAAAGACTGCCCACCACGGCAACTGGCGGAAGAAACCCACGTCGCCAATCCGTAATACGACGGTTCGGATTTGCAAGAAAGGCGGCCAGATACAACACCACAGCCAGTTTGGCCATTTCCGTGGGTTGAATGGAAAAGAACCCAAAGGTGAGCCACCGACGGGCTCCATTAATTTGCGGTCCAACCGCCAAGACCAGCAGCAACCCACCCACACATCCCAACACAATCCAGGGCACCCACTGTTTCCATTGCCGATAATCAATACGGGATCCGACAAAGAGAACACAAAATCCCAGCACCATCCAGAGGATTTGGCGTTGGAGGTAATAGGTGGAATCGGCATATTTCATTTCCGCCACCACCCCACTCGCACTAAACACCATGATTAATCCGCCGAATGACAGTGCAACGGTAATTCCTATAATCAACGGATCGATCCGGCGCCTCCCCAGAGCCATATGTTCTTGGAATAAATCAGCCCAGGCACGCGAATCCCGGTGGGCATTCTTCCGTCGGAGCAACGTCGTCATACTCACCTATTGCAGCTCCCGGACAATACGTTTGAATTCGAGACCTCGCTGATGATAATTCTGAAACATATCGAAACTCGCACAGGCGGGCGAAAACAACACTACATCCCCGCTCGACGCCAGAAACGCGGCTTGTGAAACTGCATCCTCAAGACTTGCGGCGCGAACCATCTTCGCACTTCCTTCCAGGGCGTCAAAAATCAGAGGGGTCGCTTCTCCAATCACGATGACACCCTTCACTCCACGATGCATGGCCTCTAACAATCGAGTAAAATCGCCCCCTTTGTCTTTTCCTCCGAGGATCAACACCACTGGCTCCCCAAAGCTCTTCAACGCCTTGAGGGTGGCATCCACGTTTGTTCCCTTGGAATCATTGACAAACAGCACGCCCTGCCAAGTACGAACAGACTCCAGAGCATGCTCAAAGGTTGGAATATTTCGGAGAGCCTTCACTATCTCTTCTCTGGAACATCCGCACAGGAGCCCCACACTCATTGCCGCCATCGCATTCGCGACATTATGATCTCCCCGCAACGGGATATCCTCACGTTCAAATACGATATCCTCTGCACCCGGTCGTCGTGCGCGAATCACAGTTCCATCCCAATACAGACCCTGAGCAATCTCGTGACCAAGACTAAATTCGCACCGACGTGCTTTGCCATTTACTGAAAGCGCCCGCACAAGAAGATCTTCAGCGTTCAGAACCATCCAATCCTGTTCGGTTTGGTTTTCAAAAATCCGCCGCTTTGCTGCATGGTAATCTTTTTGAGCGGCATAGCGGTCAAGATGGTCAGACGTCACATTCAACAAGACGGCAATCCATGGCTTGAACTGCCGAATTGTTTCAAGTTGAAAACTCGAGACCTCTGCAACAATGTAGTCGTAGTCCGCCGTGTGGGAGGGAACGGCCGATCTTGGGACAGCTTCGCATAAGGGAAGACCAAGATTACCTCCCACAAAAACATGCTTCCCGCTCGCCTGAAGGATGGCTCCGATAAGACGCACCGTCGTACTTTTCCCATTGGTACCAGTGACGGCAATTATAGGAGCCTGAAGGAACGATGCCGCGAATTCAATTTCTCCAATAACCGGAATGTTCTGTTGGCGAGCCCGTTGGAGGACAGAATGATCTCCAGGTACACCAGGGCTGACCACCAGAAGATCCGCAGGGCTCAATACTGATTCAAGATCACCTCCGAGACAGAAACGAGCCCCTCGTTGCTCATAGTCAATTCTCAAACCCTCAAAATCGGGCTGTGGATGTTCTTCAACCAGGGTGACGCTTGCGCCGAGATCCAAAAGAAGATCCGCGGCAGATCTCCCGCTGCGTCCCATCCCCAACACCGTCACACTCGTCTCTTTCCAATTGGTCATTGGAATCACCGGAGTGGTGTTCACGTTTTCCATGACTCCAGAGAATTTCACCGAGGCCTTATACTCATCGTAGTTTCAGCGTACTGATACTCAGCAATCCGAGAATAATGGCGATGATCCATAGACGAACAACGACTTTGGGTTCTTCCCACCCTTTCAATTCAAAATGATGGTGTAGGGGGGCCATAAGAAAAATACGCTTCCCCCGTGATTTAAACGATAACACTTGAAAAATCACGGACACGGCCTCCATCACAAAGACACCACCAACAAGAACCAATAACAGTTCATGCTTGCAAACTACAGCCACAGTGCCCAATGCCGCGCCCAGCGGCAACGATCCCACATCACCCATAAACACTGACGCCGGATACGTGTTGAACCACAAAAACCCAAGACCGGATCCAATGATCGATGCCATCAACACCGATAATTCCCCTGCCCCCTCGATATGCGGAATCAAAAGATATTCCGAGACCAATCGATTCCCTACAGCCCAAGCCACCACCGCATACGCCATGGCGGAAATGATCACAGGCCCAACCGCTAGGCCATCCAACCCATCCGTCAAGTTCACGGCATTGGAACATCCCACAATGACCAAAATCGCAAAAGGAATATAGAACACGCCAAGATCTGGGGTGAAATTCTTAAAAAACGGAACACTCAGTTCGGTGGAATAGGCCGGGGAAAGATAAAAAAATAATCCAATGCCCATCGCCACGCCTAACTGCCCGACTAACTTTTGCATAGGCGTTAACCCTTTGGACTGGCCTCGTAAAATCTTGATGTAATCATCCACGAACCCGATCAATCCAAATCCGACAATCGCCAACATAACCAACCAGACATAGTAGTTGGACACGTCCGCCCATAGCAGCGTTGCCAATAAAACAGAAAACAGAATTAACAAGCCTCCCATTGTCGGCGTTCCGGATTTCCCATGATGCGATTGCGGTCCATCTTCCCGAATCTTTTGTCCCAACCCTAACCCTTGCAATTTTTTAATGACGGGTGGAGCCAGAAAGAACACAATAAGAAAGGCCGTAATGGCCGCATAGATCATCCGGAAACTGAGATACCGGAAGACATTAAAAATCGCAAACTCCTCATGAAGAGGGTATAGCCAGAGATACAGCATAAGGATTTACTGCCTACGACCTAATCACTTGAACGGACACAATCGAACACACGTTCCATCTGAGCCCCTCGTGAGGCTTTAATCAGAACGATATCGCCACGTCTCACAAACGTTTTTAAGCATTCGCCTGCTTCTACGGCATCCTTGACCACCGTGACTGGCATGCTCTTTCGAACAGTCCGAGCCCCTTTTTGCATCATGGGGCCAAAGGTTCCACAAACAATCACAAGTCCAACTTGCTTTTTCGCCGCATAGCGGCCTATCTCCTCATGATATCGAATTTCTTGGGGCCCCAGTTCAAGCATATCGCCAAGAACCGCAATTGTTCTGCGCATTGGATCTAACTCAACCAGCACATCTAACGCAGCTTTCACGGAAGCCGGATTGGCGTTATAGCAATCATTGAGATAGATCACCCCTCCATACCGACGGATTTCCGATCGCATCGGCGCCGGGCGAAATTTCGCCAATCCCGATGCAATGTCCAGAGCAGAAAAACCCACCACATGGCCCACTGCCGCGCCTGCCAACGCATTAGAGATATTGTGTAAGCCCATTGTTCGCACAGATGTCCATTTGCTTGTTTTCCGATTCGGCAACCACAAGTGAAAGGCAGTGCGCCTCCCATCCCAGACCGCCTTGGTTCCTCGTACATCGGCATGATGAGCCAACCCAAAGGAAAAAACCTGACAACCGACTTTTTTGAGAAAATGCCGGAAATACCGGTCATCCGCATTCAAAATGGCGGCCCCATCATTGGGAAGCCAAGGAAATAATTCGGCCTTAGACGCTGCAGAACGCGCAATGGTTCCGTAAAACTCTAAATGGTCAGGACCCACATTCGTCACCACCCCTAACGTAGGTCTGGTCATTTCACAGAGTCGAGTCGTTTGTCCGACTTGATCTACGCCCATTTCAATAACGGCCGCTTGATGCCCGGAATGCAGCCCCAGAAGCGTTTTGGGAACACCAATGGCATTATTGAAATTCCCCTGGGTTTGAAGAACGCGCCAGCGAGTCGCCAACACTCGACTGACCATTTCTTTTGTGGTTGTTTTCCCATTGCTCCCAGTGATGGCCACGACTGGGATGGAGAACCGGGCTCGATGGAAACTGGCCAAATCTTGGTACGCTCGCAGTGTGTTTTTTACATGCACGACTGCGAGGGTCTTTCGTTTCATCCTACGCCAACCTTCAAACGCATTCCCGGCATCAGCTTCTTCAATCACAACCCCTTTGGCTCCCCTTTGCCACGCTTTTTCAATAAATTCATGCCCATCAAAATTCCGACCTTTCAAGGCAACGAAAAGATCGCCCGGCTTGACGGCTCGCGAATCTGTTTGCACACGACGGAACCTCCCACCAGGTTTTCCTTTGGAAAGCAAAGATCCCTGCGTCGCTGCGAGCACTTCATCCACCTCAAAAGTTGCCATGGGACCTGTAGTCCATACTATCGTAGACGCTTTCGTTGTCGAATAGACTTTCTGGCTTCTTCACGATCATCAAAATGAATCTTCTGTGTCCCAAGAATTTGATAATCTTCATGCCCCTTGCCAGCAATCAACACAACATCTTCAGAACTGGCCGCTTTAATGGCGGCTTGAATGGCCTCGGCTCGATCGGAGATCGTTTGATGCGGGCACCGTTCCTCAAGAGGTACGGCTTCAACGCCTTCTTCGATATCAGTTAGAATGGCCTGAGGATCTTCAGTTCGTGGATTGTCAGAGGTTATTATCACAAGATCGCTCATTCGAACCGCCACTTGCCCCATCTTAGATCGCTTCCCGGGATCTCGATCGCCCCCACAACCAAACACCGTGATAATGCGCCCTTGCTTAACCTTCTGCGCGGCCTCAAGCAATCGTTGTAGCGCATCATCTGTATGGGCATAATCCACTACCACCGTGAAATCTTGGTCTTCCTGTATGCGTTCCCAACGCCCGGGAACATTCGCAACTAACTCCAAGCCTTGCTCTATGAGAACAGGAGACATCCCCATTTCTAACCCAATACCGATGGCAGCCAACATATTGGACACATTATGTTCACCAACCAATTGACTGGTGATGGTCATACGACCGAGAGGGCTATTGACCCTAAATTTCGTTCCATCCACACTCAGTTGGACCGCCTCAGCCTGAATATCAGCCTGGGCATGGATGCCGAACGTCCAAACGGGAATGGCACATTGTTGAAGAATCAATGGAGCCCACGAATCATCAGCATTCACCAACGCACGCTTAGGACCGGACTTCTGCCCACTCTCAACATAGTCCGTCCTGGAAATACTTCTCCATGGTTTGGTGGAAATCCAGATGGTCCTGGGTCAAATTGGTAAACACAACGATATCGAATTCACAACCGGCGACTCGATCCAATTCCAATGCATGGGATGAAACTTCCAACACCCCAATATCTGTTCCAACCTGGACCATCTCGGCCAACATTTCCTGAAGCTGGACGGGTGCCGGTGTTGTATGTGAGGCCTCTCGTTGCTCCCTCCCATACACATACCCTACAGTCCCGAGTATGCCGACTCGATAGCCCTGGGCTTCCAACAGCGATTTGGCCAGATGCGTCACCGTGGTTTTTCCATTCGTTCCCGTGACACCCACCATTTTA
>QIDY01000038.1 GCA_003228495.1 Nitrospirota bacterium | reverse complement strand
CATAGAAGAAGGTCCGTTTGCCGCTCAAGCTGTTTCTTTTGGTGATATAATAAAAAAAGGGGAAATTCCTTTAAACTACCTAGACAGTGACTATATTATGCATCAATTTGTTGAACGGTTGGTGCATTATGTATTGAGTGTTCCACAAGGGACCTTTTCTATGTCCGAATTAGGGAGATTATTAGAAATTATTGATCCTACCCATCAAGTGTTCTTTTTTAAACGGTTAAAAGAGACCAGCCCAGGGAGTTTAAAGCAGTTTTCCTCACTTTATTATGGGTATATGGCAGAATTTCATCCTCTCCTGTTTACCTGATTTTCGCGGAATAATACTGATTGTTTTTAAAAAGAATGGGCTGGGTCCTGGAAGGTGCCCAGGTCACGGTTTATAATAATGGGTGAGGGGTTTAACATTTTTGTGAGGGATACATAATGAATTCGACTTTACACAGAGCCGTTGCCAGTTTTTACAATCTCATTTATGAAGCCCAGGCATTTGCCTCCACTATGGGACGTATTGACCTGGCGGAACAGGAGCGGTACTTAGGGCGTGTTGAAGGCCTTAATTGGGTGTTAGATCGATGCCAAGAATTAGAAGATGTTGATATGAATCTGACCACCGCTTCCTTGCAACGGTTATTGGGGGATGTGAAATCCGACTTAGAGCATGAGCTCTCCATTCAACGAAGAGAGAAGGGCCGTAGAGCTGATGGACGCGAAGAGGCTTTGTTATTTGTTGGCGACTATTTGACCAGCCTGATGACCGCTACGGAAATCGAATCAGCCAAAAGTCCTGTCTAATTATCTGCCCATTTGTCTGGACCATTGCTGATGGTCCAGAATACTCCTAACCTATTCCTTCCCAACATGGCGTTCACAAAAAAGACAATGGTTCGTGAATGGATTGTCCTTGCACTCTGTCTTGGGCTGGGTGCACATGTGGCCCTTGGGGTACTTCTGCATGGAAGTCTGGATTGGCCTACGGAAACTTTTGGGCTGTACGGGATATTTTTTGGGATATTTATTTATGTAGTCGTACAAGTAAGCCGTTCTGTGTGGCGGCTTTGGCAGGGAAAGTCAAAGTCATAAAGTTTTTTCAGCTACTTACTGAAAAGGTGTCCTCTCCTTTTCCAAAAATTCTGAAAGAAATTAAAGATTCAGGAGACATCGGATTTTTCTACTAGAATGCCCTCTTCGATGAGCATAATAGGAATTTGATCTCGAATGGGATAGACCACAGCCCCATCATTGCGAAGAAGGCCTCCATCGATTTTTTCCGTGACAGGTTGCCCTCCTTTTGTCTGGAGTTCTCCTTTTTCAATCCGGTGATTCAGTTGTTCTACAACATTAGGCTCTAGCAGACGAATATTTTGTTTGGTTTCAGGACAGCAGAGAATGGCTAACAAGTCCTGGGCAATTATTCCCTTGTCCTGAGAGGTTGTATCTGTTTCCACTAAAATCTCTCCTTATCAATTGCAAATGGCCTGAGTCACGTTCGGTAAATGTAACACCCTTTCACCATCCAGGCAATAAGAGAGAAAGTTTGGGAGTCGCTCCGTATACATTTGTATTGGGTACAGTTGTGATGCGAAAAAGAGGTTGCTTTGATAGACTAGGGATGTTGGCACCAGCTTTTGGTTTATGAATTCTTTTTCTTTACATAGTCTTCAACGCTATTTTCTTACGGGCCTCTTTATCATTGTTCCAGCCTGGGGAACCGTGCTTATCCTCTATACGCTCTTCGAAGCCTTAGAGCATATGACGGTGGGTATTGTCTGGGCGTTATTTGGGGTCACCCTCCCTGGTTCAGGGATCACATTTTTTTGCTTATTGGTTCTTTGGGTTGGCATGGGAACGAACTATCTCCTTGGGCAGAGGATTCATCAAAAATTTGAATCTTCCCTTGAACAAATTCCCTTTGTGCGAAGTATTTATCATACGTTGAAAAGCATGGCCGATGTCCTCAAATTTCGTGAACGGTTTGGACAGAGCAAAGTGGTGGCATTCCCATTTCCTCGTGATGGTCTATGGGCGCTTGGGTTTGATATGGGCCTTCCGCCATCAAGACTGCAAGTCTCTCCTAATGGACCGTTGGTTATGATCTTTGTCCCCACCGCTATTCATCCCTTTACCGGATATCTGGCATTTGTTCCCGAAGATGGAGTGAATCGTATTCAATTGCGCCCGGAAGAAGCGATGAAAATGGAATTTTCAGCTGGCCTTTACCGTCCGCCTTCTGGGTGGCTCACCCCGGCAAGACTCCCCCGGACGCCCTAGTCCCTATCAGAGACCATGAATACACGCAATAACGTGCAGATCAGGCGTGCGACCATGTCGGATATAGAAACCATCAGCGCCTTTAATGCCTCGTTAGCCCGAGAGACGGAGGCACGAATTCTTGACGGTCACCTCTTGCGATTAGGAGTAGAAGCCATACTCCAAGATCCCAATAAAGGTTGGTATGCGGTAGCCGTGAGTTCTTCTTGCTCGGGTCAGTCACAAGTTGTTGGTCAGATCCTCATCACCTTTGAATGGAGCGATTGGCGAAATGGCAACTTCTGGTGGCTACAAAGCCTCTATATTGACCAGCAATATCGGCAGCAGGGTGTTTTTCGTCAATTATATGATTATGTGTATGGTCAGGCTCGAGAGAATTCTGAGAAGGTATGCGGATTTCGCTTATATGTGGAACGGGAGAATCATCAAGCACATCAGGCCTATGCTCACATGGGATTTCAAAAAACTCCTTATCAGATGCATGAGATCGATTTTTCGGAGAAGCAACATTCTTCTCACACTTCAGCTTCATGAATAACTGAGAAGACCGTTGGACGACACGTCTAGCGAACAAGATTCATCATATGCATGTGACATTTCCTAGTTCTTCATCAAAAGCCTGGCTCTTGATCGCCTTAATGTTCAGTCTGGGGGGATTCTCATTCAGTTGGGCTGAGCCTGTGCCACATTCGCCCATCACAGAAACCCGTCTGCATATACGAGATCTTGGCATCAAAATTGGGCAATACAAACCTGGCGAATGGAATGCCATTACGGATGTGCCTGGGGTGAAAGTAGGACACGTCACGATCCGTGAGGGCAAAGGAACATTACATCCTGGGCATGGTCCCGTTCGGACGGGAGTAACCGTAATTATTCCGCGAGAGGATGTGTGGCATCACAAGGTTCCGGCAGGGGCTTTTGTATTAAATGGGACGGGTGAAATGACAGGTTTGGCGTGGATCGCCGAATCGGGATTTTTAGAATACCCCATTGCACTAACCAATACCTTGAATGTGCCTCGAGTCGCCGATGGGGTTATGAGCTGGATGATTAAGCAGTATCCCGGCATTGGCATCACCGATGATACGCTCACGCCGGTGGTCGCAGAATGTGACGATAGCAGATTAAATGACAGTCAAGGCCGGCATGTCTCGCCGGAAGAGGTTGTCCAGGCATTGGAAACCGCAGCCAGCGGTCCTGTCCAAGAAGGATCTGTTGGCGCCGGTACGGGAATGGTGTCTTATCAATTTAAAGGTGGGATCGGCACGGCTTCACGGGTTCTCCCACCTGAAAAAGGAGGCTATCGAGTAGGGGTTCTGGTAAACGCCAATCATGGCCGACGACATGAACTTACTATTGCGGGAGTGCCAGTTGGCCGATTATACAACAACAAAGCAAAGAATATTTCCAAAGAAGAGGCCGCGACGATTCCTTTCCGCCTATCAAAAGCTTTTCGACCTGAAAAGCGGCAGGATAGCGGGTCTATCATTATTATCGTGGCAACAGATGCACCGGTTGATGCTCGCCAGTTGGTTCGTCTGTCCCGGCGGGCGACCATTGGGTTGGCCCGTACGGGATCTATTTCGCATCATGGCAGTGGCGATTTTGTACTGGCATTTTCCACTGCTAATAGCATCCCGCATTACCCAAAGGATCCGACCTTTGTCATGACACATCTTGCTGATACCCATCTCAATCCGTTATTTCAAGCCACGGTGGAGGCAACCGAGGAGGCGATTGTAAATGCGTTATTACAAGCCACGACTGTGACTGGACGAGATGGCCGACAATTTGAGGCCATTTCCATTAACAAGCTCCGTTCCATTTTGGCAAGGTATAGTGATGTAATTCCTTGATGGGTCCGCCCCCTCACCCCTAAACTCTCCTCGAAGGGGCTAGGGCGATCTAAGGTGTGCCAACTGAAAGTCAAAATACCATATCCGTCACCAAATCATTTTGAGTGTTCATGGACACGGTTGAACAAGTACCCTTAAAAACGGAATTGAATAAATCATGATGCAATGTCATGTGGCGGTTTCTCAGGAATCGAATCCCCAGCAGGCCGCTCAGGTCGTTTCGCGATCGGTTCATGACGCATTTGGCGGACTAAGCTGTGATTTTGCTTGTGTCTTTTTCTCTCCTCATTTTGGAGAAGACGTGTCATCCTTGGTTGAAATTGTTCACCAGAAACTTGGTCCAAAAGTGTTAGTCGGTTGTATGGGTGCTGGCGTTATTGGGGGAACACAAGAAATAGAGGAGCATCCCGGTCTTGTGCTTTGGGGCCTCAGCAATCCCAGCATAGAGGTCACTCCCTTTCACTTGACTTCGAAAAAGAATGGAGAGGCCATTTCATTAGAAGGCTGGCCAGACATGCTGGAAGGACATCAAGCTCCTCAAACGTTTCTACTCTTTGCCGACCCCTTTTCAATGCCGATAGACGAATTATTTTCTCTCTTGGATCGCCATGCGCCTGGTTCGTTGGCCATTGGTGGAATCGCCAGTGGGGTGATGGATGAAGGTAAATCTCGATTGATCTTAAACGACAAAATTATTGAATCGGGATTTGTAGGTGTGGCAATCCAGGGAGGCGTAGAACTACGAACGATCGTATCGCAGGGGTGCCAACCAATTGGTGAACGCTATGTGGTCACGAAGGTTGATCGGAATGTCATTCAGGAACTTGGCGGGATCCCTCCCTTAGAACGATTGGAGGCAACGTTGAAGGCCTTGGGGGAAACCGAACGACAGCAGGCAGCTAATGGATTGCAGGTCGGGATTGCGATGGACGAGCATCGTTCGGAGTTTGGTCAAGGGGATTTTTTGATTCGTGGATTGTTAGGCGCGGATCGTCAATCCGGGTCTCTGGCCATTGCCGATTTTGTGCAGGAAGGCCAAACTATTCAGTTTCATATTCGTGATGCTCATGCAGCTGGAGCGGATTTACACGGCTTGCTCTCCCAGGAACGCTTGGCGTTTCCGAGCAATCCGCCTAAAGGGGCGTTGCTTTTTAGCTGTAACGGTCGTGGGCAGCAGTTTTTTCAGACGCCGCATCATGATATCGTGGCCGTTCATCAACATTTGAACACCCTTCCTGTTGCCGGGTTTTTTGCGGGTGGAGAAATTGGGCCAGTGGGAGGAAAGAATTATTTGCATGGCTATACCGCTAGCATGCTCCTGTTTTATGATATCCTTTCCATAGATTGTCCTTGAACGTATCCCCGCAACATGTATTACAAACCATAACCATCGGAGAGTCCCTTATGAAGAATAGGATTGTGCCATCATCCCTAATTTTCTCATTCTTGAATCTTAAAAACTGCGTAGTATTTGCGCTGCTCGGAATATTCCTACTGCCACTTGCCGGTCACGCCGCTGAAGCAGTTATGGTGAAGACTTCTTCCGGCTTACAATACATCGATCTTGTCGTGGGCCAGGGCCGCGAGGTGCATGCGGGGGAAACGGTCACGGTTCATTATACGGGGACCCTGGTTGACGGAACCAAGTTTGATAGTTCCAAAGATCGCAATAAACCCTTTTCCTTCAAGCTCGGAGCAGGGCGTGTAATCAAAGGGTGGGATGAAGGTGTCGAAGGTATGAAAATAGGCGGGACTCGCAAATTAGTCATTCCCGCACAATTAGGTTATGGGGCCAGAGGTGCCGGGTCCACAATTCCCCCGAATGCCACGCTGATTTTTGAAGTTGAGCTTCTAGATCTGCGTTGATGAAAGAAACACCCCTTCTCCAGTCGCATCGTGCACATAAGGCTAAGTTAGTAGACTTTGCCGGATGGTGTATGCCTATTCAATATTCCGGGGTACTCGATGAATATCATGCGGTTCGTCACGCGGCTGGACTGTTCGATGTCAGCCATATGGGGCGGATCAAGGTCACCGGTTCACAGGCAGAAGAATTTTTGCAATGGGTCAGTACTAACGATGTTGGACGGCTGGCCGTGGGGCAGGCCCAGTACAGCATGGTTTGCCAAGAATCGGGAGGCATCTTAGATGACATATTTATTTATAAAACCGGTCCCCAAGATTTCCTGGTCTGCGTAAACGCCTCTAATCGAGAAAAGATCGTACGATGGTTTCTTGAGAATCAGGCAAAGAACTTCCCGGAAGCCATGCTTCGCGATCAATCGGAGGAATTGGCACAGATCGCGATACAAGGTCCGGCATCGAAGGCGATTCTTCAAAAATTGATAGGTGCACCAGCAGACAATTTGAAGCCCCGGCAATGCGCGATGATTGATATCATGGGATTTTCTAGTTTGCTCAGTCGTACAGGCTACACGGGGGAAATAGGCTATGAATGGTACCTTCCCGCAGGAGAAGCCCAACAGGCTTGGGATCAATTGTTACAAGCTGGTGCAGACGATCAGGTCAAACCTGTGGGGCTTGGCGCAAGGGATCTCCTTCGACTGGACGTCGGATACTTACTCTATGGCAACGATATGGATGAGCAGACCACACCGCTTGAAGCAGGTGCCGAATGGGTCGTGGCGTGGAACAAAGGTCTGTTCCAGGGCCAACCGGCTTTACTGAAGCAAAAAGAGCAAGGGTTAACCAGAAGACTTGTCGGATTTGAAATGATGGAACGGGGCGTCCCCAGACATGACATGGAAATGCTTAAGGACGGCGAGAAAGTTGGAAAAGTCACCAGTGGAAATTTTTCTCCTATATTACAACAAGGCATTGGCTTAGGGACGCTTCCCCCAGCTTTGTGCCACGAAGGGACGATGGTAGAAATCGATATTCGTGGAAAGCATGTGCCTGCCAAAGTGGTTAAACTCCCATTCTACAAGCGCCAAAAATCTTAATTCCTGTCGTTGTCGACTGCGATGTCAATGCAAGAAGAAAAACTACTATCGACTGAGCAGATTTATTCAGGAAAAGTTTTGAAACTTAACCTCGATACGGTCGCACTGCCAAATGGACGAACAACAGAGTTAGAAATTATTCGGCATCCTGGGGCCTCGGCGGTCGTTCCGCTCAAAGAGGATGGCAAGGTCATTTTGATTCGCCAATTTCGTTATGCGGCTGGCGGATTCATCTACGAAATTCCTGCGGGAAAATTAGATCCGCAAGAAGATCCCCAAGATTGTGCAGCACGGGAATTGGAAGAAGAGATTGGATTTCGTGCTGCTCACTTAGAACTGTTGACCAGCATATGGACAGCCCCAGGATTTACGGATGAGGTCATTCATATTTACAAAGGGACGAGTCTGGAAGTAGGGAAGCAGAATTTAGATCAAGACGAAGTTCTGGAAATTGTTGAATGGTCACTCGATGAGGCACTTGCTAGAATTCAGGACGGCACTATTCGTGACGCCAAAACCATCATTGGTCTACAAATGGTTTTTGGGAGGTAACGATAGAGTTATGTGTAGACCCACAATTACTCAGGCGACTTCTCCCAAGAGTGCGGTCTCTGGGCTATCCAGCACACTAGATAATGCCTGAGATAATTCGTCTCGATAGGTACTCGTGAGCGAGACACGTCCTAAATGAGGCGTGGGACGTTGATGCCGACTTTCACAGTGAAAATTCACTTCCAGCCCTAACCGCTTTAAAAGATATTGAGCCAATTCAATTCTGGATACCGTCCGCGTTGCTGCAATGTGGCGAATGCCAGTCGTTCCGCTGCTGGCAAGTTTCATCAATCTTCTAGCTAAATCCTCAACCCACACCACAGAGCGAAATTCGTCCTCCACAATTGTGATAGGAAGTTGGCGTTGATTGCGATACCGGAGCCAGTCTAAATGCCCACTTCGACCATTTGGAGATGGACCAATAGCCAATCCGGTTCGAATCACTAATGATCCCGCTCTTTCCAAAACTAAGTGCTCCGCTTCCAGGCGAGTTCTTCCATAGACACTAATAGGACAAGGTGGGGAACATTCATTGTATGTTCCATCTCCACCAAAGACATGATCCGATGAAACATAGACCATCCGTGTCTGCTGCGGCAGGGCCGTTAAAACTCGTTGAAGATGTCCCACATTGATTTCATGTGCCCATTCTGAATTGGCTTCACATTTCGGCACATCGCACACGGCATGGCAATACAGAAGAACATTAGGATGGTATTGGTCAAAAAGTGCTTTGATCCACCAGGGATCTTCCAGGTTGAGTACGGGCCATTTTTGAATTACTGGTGTTTTATTACCAGGGGAAGTGAAGGGAACAACGGTATCGGAGAATAATTTGGCCAGATTAAACCCCAGAATAGACGTTGCACCAAAGAGCAGAATAGGATTCATATGATACCTTTGCGATTGGGTCGACGTACTAATGTTCGGTCATGAACCAGCCGGCAATGGACAGGCGTTTGTGATTGCCAGCCAAGGCATCCACTCGGCAGACGCGATGAAACTGCGGTACGGCAAATATCGCCAGTGAGCCAGGGGATGGCGCAATGCATTGCACGACTTCTAGGTTTTTCTTTCCCTTTTTGCCTGCGTTTTCTTTGTAAATGATAAGTTCTCCGCCCCAATCTGGTTGCCATTCTTCATGGAAGTAGGTGGCCAAGGCTAAACGGCGAGTGGGGGGGGTTCGTCCCTGCGCATAGGTGTATGCATCGTCGGTATCATCGTGAGTGGAGAGACAATCTCCGACCCCATACGAGTAATAATTAAAGTTGATATGTCGTCCGGTAATATTGGGAAACGATTCCATATACTCGGCTACACATGGGAGCCCCACACGTTCAATGAAACGAGTGCCTTCAGCAGGAGCAATTTCCGCTTTAAGCCAATTGCCACAATTCTGAAAGGCCTTCGCTACCGGAGGCATATCGGTTAGGGCTGTCCAGGTTGAGCAGCCCATAGCCTCACGAAACAGCTCCCGTTCATCCGCACTCCAAAAATGTTCCAAGATTAACACGGGGTCTTTCGCAAACGAGAACTGGTCAGAACGAAAACTAGAAAAGTTTATTTTCATGGATCTTTCTCAATTGTGTCTTGTGAATATCCTCAGGAACGTACCGACTATCCTTTTAGCAAGTTCCCCGGGGCGTAGCAACGAGATCGACGTAATCTCTGTATAGACATGGGTAAAATAGGAGAACGTTCATATGGTTGAGCCCTGTCCTGCTTCACAACAAACGGCTTTCTCACGTATCTATTTGGATATCAGTTTTTCCAGTACAGGCGCTCACCCGGGATATTTCCAAAGAGATAGTTGGAAAATTATTCCTTCATTATCAATTGGTTGCTTAACTTTTCAAAAATTCTCAGGAAATTTTTTTTATGGCAATGGTTTTGCAATAACTGGGAAATGAATTCGCTGGATGACAATTCACGTGAAATAGCTTGCACAGTTTATGTTGCCGGGCCCTTTCTTTGAACAGTCAGGTTGTCAGTGAGTTTTACTATATCAGATCAGTTTGCAGGATTGGTCACAATCCCAAAAACAAGTGTTCCACACTATGACTCATTATCTGTTATGAATAAACCGATTCTCATCATTGACGATGATCGACCTATGAGGCGGGCGATGCGGCTGCTATTAGAGAGTTATGCTTTTGACTGCAAAGAAGCCGATGATGGGCTGGAGGGGTTGACTCTGTTGGATGGGGGTCTTAGCGTGGACGTGATCCTTTCCGATTATCACATGCCAGTGATCAATGGAGTAGATTTTTTAAAAGCCTTAACCTATCGTGTGAGTGGACAGGGAGTGCCTGTTATTTTATTAAGCGGTAATAAGACAAAGGAAATGGAACAGATTGCGGAGCAGGCTGGAGCATTTGCCGTGATAGCCAAACCCTATGATCCTCAGATACTCTTGGCAGTCGTTTCTCGTGCCTGTAATAGGCCGATTTCCTAAAAACAGGAATAATTTAAGGACTCAATTCATCAGTTACGAAAATGTGTGATCGACCAGAGATAACGGTCTTGCGTAAGTGAAAGCGGAAATATGAAACAAAATATTTTGGTGATTGATGATGAGCCTGCTATTTGCAAATCCGTCCAAGAACGATTGACGATGGAAGGGTACAAAGTCTGGACGGCTCCCAATGGTCGAAAGGGTTTGGGACTCTATCATGACCATTCGTTTGATCTTGTCATTACGGATGTTCTTATGCCGGAACTGGATGGCCTTGAGGTTGTGCGTATGCTCCGTCGCCTCAGTACGTCGCTCCCGATTATTGCGATGTCAGGTGGTGGAAAGCGTGATTTAGATTTTCTGGTGGAAGCGGGGGAGTTTGGTGCAACTCGGACGATCTCCAAACCCTTCCGTCTTGATGAGTTTGTTGCCATGGTCCATGATCTACTCGATTCCCTTCCTCATCCTACGGCGTGAAAGATTTGTCTTCCATTGATCAACCATCATCCTGCTTGATGGAACCATTGAAGAGGTGGTGACCTGGAAAGATGTGTTCAAGGTTTTTCTGGAACTACCTGATTCAACGGATTGAGTGGGAAGTGTTTCCCCACTATTCCGCTCACCTGGATCCGTCGCCCTCCTTTCTTTAGCTCCGCTCTCTCTTTCGGTATACTAACCCTCAAAATGGCATATGCGTTTTTCCTCTTGAAATGACGGAGAGCAAACTGTTCAAACGAGTTCGCCTTCAGGCACGATTCTCAAATCAGGAAAGGTTGCATGAGAGATGGCAGACAAAAGCTTTATTCTTGAACTCGGGAAACTGCTCATCGCAGCAGCCTGGGCCGATGGTACGCTTTCGACGGAGGAAGTAAATGGATTAAAGGAGCTCCTGTTTCAATTGCCTGACATATCTGGAGAGGAATGGATGGAGCTGGAGCTCTATATGGTCTCCCCGACAACAGAAGAAGAACGGCAGCGATTGCTGAATCGTGTCTTAAAGAAAATGACCTCACAGGCTGACAAGAACCTCGTTCTGGAAACGCTTCAGAAACTTGTTCTGACGGAATCACAAGGAGCCGATCGCCAGAGTGAAGTTGTTAGGCAGTTGCAGGAGGATATTGAACAAGGGGGTGTCGGGTTTTTGGAGCACCTCCGACGCCCCTTGCGGCGCATTCTCAACCTGCGTGGGCAACAGTATTCCGACGAACATGATCGTGAAAGTCGTCTGGATGACTTTATTAAAAATACGATTTATTTTCAGGTCGCCATGGAACTGCGAGATCGAGGTATAACCTTTGATCTTCCCGATTCCGATATTCGCAAACTCTGCCTGGCCGCTGGGTTGATGGCTCGCGTTGCGGGTATTGATCACACTGTATCTCAAGAAGAAACAGCGGTTATGACGGGGGTGTTACAAGAAAGTTGGAAATTGACGGAAGAGCAGGCTCGGTTAGTTGTGGAAATTAGCCATCACCGGATCTTTCGAGGGTTAGATGGCGTACGGCTTGTCAAACGGTTTAATGACTTTACAACGATACTGGAACGCAAAGAATTTCTTGATTGTTTGTTTGCCGTGGCCAATGCTGCTGATAAAACCTCATTTGAAGAGATTGAAGAAATTCGAGAGATTGCCAAAGGGCTGGAGTTAAGCCATCAGGACTTCATTGATGCCAAACTCGTAATTTCCCGCGAAGACCGAAGGGGGTTATAGGAATGGGGAGTTTTACCGATATAGTTGAACTCTGGGCTCCTCCGAATCTCCCACCATCTATTCAGAAGAAAATCAGATAACGTTTCCATGGTCGTTCCAAAGGGATGTTCAAGAGAAAAGTAAAAACACGGAAACTAAATTTTCATTTCCATTGCCCTACTAACTGAGATCACATTTGGGGAATGTTGAAAAAAGCCGCCAGCGGCGTTCCCTGCCTTCGCCGTAGCGGCTACGCGCAGGCAGGTCGCCCTTTTGCCGTGCTCACGTACTGAGCGTACGCTCCGCGCGCCAAAAGAGCTGCGGCCTTGCTGTGCGGGCTTTTTTGACCATTCCCGTCGACTACCGATATCGATTTCTCCAAGGGCATGTATGGGCCATGGGATAGAGATATTCAACAGTCACATTTGGTATTTACGGATTTTGTGGAGACAAATCTAAAACCAGGCGGTATCTTTGATTCCAGGTTCAGGGCCCGCCGATTGGATAATCAGCGCGTTGTAGGGTGGATCAGGTGCATGGTTCTGAACCGAAGGGGGAGGTGAGGTATGTTGGTAACAGAGAGAATGTATTAAGCCGGCAAAAGAGCCCACAACACCGGCTGCGCTTGTGAATTATGCAACAACGCCACCTTATGATGTCTCAATTATTTTGACGACTTCCCCCACACCAACGACGCCCAAGACCAACATGGCATCTAGTACTACTGGGCGGGACAGGGCAAATCCTCCGAGGAAGCCACAGCCGCCGCAGGGACCTACTCCTACGATCTCGCTTTCCGTGATCCCCTTCGCCTTTGCGATCTTTCTCAGTGCCTTTCTGCTGTTTCAAGTAGAGCCAATCATCGCGCGGTATATCCTTCCTTGGTTCGGAGGCACACCGGCGGTCTGGACCACTTGCATGCTCTTCTTCCAGGTCTTCCTCCTGGGCGGATATGCATACGCTCATCTTCTCGCAAGCCATCTCTCCCCTCGGCACCAGGCACTCCTACACCTGAGTCTGGTGGTGTGTTCCCTAGTCTTTCTTCCTATCACCCCCGGGGATACATGGAAGCCGGATGGCAACGA
>QIDY01000394.1 GCA_003228495.1 Nitrospirota bacterium | reverse complement strand
GTATTTGAATGTAGAGCAGGTGGCAGAGTTCCGGTCTTCGTCTAAACTTCAACGAATGTTCCGAGGAAAGAAATTTCAAACTACCTTGCAACGTCTGCGGTCTACCCGGCTAGTCGATTATGAAGGGGTTACCAATCTCAAGATGTCCGTCCTTGAAGATCTCTTCCGTGTTTTCAAACGGCAGCATCTTCAATCGTCTACTTCGCGTGGCCGAGCATTCCTTCGGTTTGTCCGGCATAGGCCTGATTATTTGGCACGATTTTGTACGTTTCAGGCGCTGGTATGGCGGCAATGGCCCTCCGACTATCATGGACCAACTTTACCGGCCGTTGTGCTGTTTCAGCAGGACCACGCGGATCGTATTCAATATTTTTTTTATGTGCAGTGGCTCTGTGAGTTACAGCTAACCAGGTTGGATCAAGTGGCAAAGAAGGCTTCACTGTGCCTGGGTCTTTACCATGATTTGCCGGTGGGCATTCATCCGGATGGTGCCGATGCCTGGGGATTTCAAGATCAATTGGCGAAGGATGTGACGATCGGCGCTCCGCCAGATACGTTTAATTTGCAAGGGCAAAATTGGGGACTGCTGACTATCAACCCCCGGGTACTTCGTCAGCATGGGTATGATTTTTTTCGCCAAACTCTGAGACAAAATATGAAGCATGGCGGGGTTCTTCGTATTGACCATGCGCTAGGGTTGTTTCGCATGTTTTGCATTCCGTTTGGGCAAAGCGGTCGGGATGGGCTATACGTCAAAACCGCTGTGGACGAAATGTTGGCGGTATTGGCGTTGGAAAGTGTACGGCACAAGGTCATGGTGGTCGGCGAAGATCTAGGAACGGTGACTCCTGCAATTCAGTGCAAGCTTGAGGGGGCAGGACTTCTTTCGTATCGGCTTTTGTTTTTCGAACGAGAAAGGGGAGGGGCGTTTCGTTTGCCCTCTCAATTTCCAAAACAAGCACTTGTTTCGGCGACAACTCATGATCTCCCCACCCTTAAGGGTTACTGGGCAGGACGGGATATTGAAATAAAGGAACAGGCCAGGCTCTACCCTCAACCTGAGGATAGAGATCGAGATATGAAAACCCGGGTAGAAGACCGTCGCCAGTTATGGGCGGCGTTACGTCAGGAAGGGTTGTGTTTGCCTGCTTGGATGCCGGCAACCCTTTCGTTTGAAATGATGACAAAGATATATCAATTTTTAGCACGAACCCCTTCGCAACTGTTAATGGTTCCACTGGAAGATTTGTTGAGTGAACTGGATACGCCGAATCTTCCTGGAGCAGCCGATTCTGCGTATCCGTCTTGGTGTCTACGGCTTAATCGAGACCTCATGGCATGGCTGAAAGATCCTGCTATTTGGGGCTTTACGCAGATGGTATGCAATGAACGTCGGAGGCGATGTATTCCAGTTTCAACTCGTCCAACGATAAGTGAGAAGTAAAAAGTGAAAAGTGAGTAGCAAGAGAGCAGAAACGGAAAGGCCCTTCTTCTTTCTCACTCTGTATTCCTTACTTTTCACTTCTACCTTCTCACTTTAGGCCTGTTGCGGCTTGCTCAAGGGGATACTATGATGGCACGTCTGTTTTATGACAGGAATCTAAGAGAATTCGGCCATGAAATTTCTCTAAGAGTCTGTGAAACAATAACTTTGACACAATCGCGCCAAGATTTGAGTTGGATTTGGACGGAACGATTGAGAAAAAGCCGAGGCATAGGATGGCTATGTTGAGGTTTTTTCAATTGAGACCCGTTCAAAGATGGCTCGAAGATAGGAGCGAGATGGCAAGGTTATTGTGTCACAGGTTCTAAGCTATTTAATACAAGGGCATTCATTGTGATGGAAGAAAAGAATCTAACAATGATTGGGTGGTGGGAAGGTTTAACAGAGGCGGTGACAACAAGTCTCAGCCAGATTCTGGCTTTTTTACCTACGATTATTTTAGCGATTCTGCTGCTGGGCTTTGGGTATCTTCTGGCCAAAGTGGTATCCCTTGCCGCAAAACGGTTGTTGCAGTTGATGGGCTTTGATCGGTTGTTGAGTCGCACGGCCGTCCAAACGTTGCTCGAACGGTCCGGGACAAAACAAAAATCTTCCGAAATCCTCGGCATGATTGGATTTTGGATTATCTTCTTGGTGTTCCTGATTAAGGCCTCGGATACCTTGGGCTTGACGATGGCGTCAGATGCTTTGACTGGTATTGCCCATTATATCCCTAAAATTGGTATTGCGATTTTGATCCTGATTCTCGGATTAATCGCCGCGAATTTTGTTCGTGAACTGATTACGATGACGTGCAGCTCTGCTGGCATCACTCATGGGACCATGGTGGCTCAGGCAGTCTATGTGGCTGTGGTGTTGTTGATTGTCGTCACGGCCATTGATGCCTTAGGAATTGATACCGCTTTGCTGAACAATACCATCGTGATTTTACTGGCTGGGCTAATTGGCGGAGCTGCGTTGTCTTTTGGCTTAGGCTCTCGAACGGCTGTTGCCAATTTAATCGCGGCTCATTATTTGGGGTCGGTCGTACGGGTGGGTATGACTGTTAAGATTGGGGAGACCCAGGGTACGGTCGTAGCTGTGACACCGATTTCAGTAGTTTTGGAAACGAAGGCGGGGCGAGTGATAATTCCGGCTTCCCAGTTTTCTGAAGCCACGACGGTCATTACAAATCCAGAATAGTAGCCATGGAACTCGAACACCATCTCACCCTTGGGTATTTTCAAGCCCATCCGGTGGAAGCTGCCAGACATCTGGAGTCGCTTGGGCCGCAGGAAGCCGGCTTGCTGTTGGAAGCTTTTTCCGGCGAAGAAATAGCCAATGTCTTAGAGCATTGTTTGCCGGTATCGACGGCGAAAATTCTTGAAGCGATTCCCAAAGATCTGAGTGCCGAAGTCTTAAGTGCGATGAATGCCACGTCCGCGATTAGTGTTCTTCGGCAGTTTGAGGAGGCCAGTCGTTATGACATTTTGGATAAGATGGGTAATTCGATGGGCGCCACGCTTCGGCGGGCTTTGCGGTATTCGACGAATACTGCCGGCAGTTTAGCTGACCCACAGGTCTTCACATTGCCTCCGGATATTCCAGTCGAAGAAGCCATCTCCCGTATCCGTACCTATGGCCAAAAAGCCATGTATTATATTTATGTGATTGATCGAGATGGCAAATTAGAAGGAGTTGTGACGTTGAGACAATTGCTGGTGAATTCGTCCGCGCATTTGGTCGGGACATTAATGGAAAATCAGATCACGACGTTATCGGCTGAAGCGAACCTGGAAGAAATTTTAAACCATCCTGAATGGAGTCGGTTTCATACCTTACCGGTTGTAGATCGGTGGGGAACATTTTTTGGAGCTTTACGGTATCGTATGTTACGGCGGATTGAAAAAGATGTCGAAGGTAAAGCGCCCTTAGGATCGGTGAGTGATTCGCTTATGCAATTATGGGAAGCCTATTCTATAACGGGGATTCGTTTGATGACTGATGTAGCGCAAACGTTACATGACCGGAAAAATGCCTAATGAGTGAACGAGCTGTAGGAACATTAATGCCCGGACGAGGTGGTACTCATCTGCTGACTGAAGCGTTTTTTTTGAAGCATCATGAGGAAGCAGCTCGAATTTTGGACGCCTATCCGGCAGCCGATATTCTCCGGGTTTTGCAGGGGACTAGTGCCAAAAATGCGGCGAACCTCCTTTCCAGTATTACTCCCCCCATTGCTGCTGAAGCCATCACGTTGATGCCCACCGATTTATTGAAACAGATCATTCCGCATATGTCTCCGTCTCTTGCTGGGGCCTTGTTTAAGCGATTGGATGATGACCTGCAACGGGCGATTTTGTTTCGCGTACCAGAACGCTATGCCCAGGAAATCCGGTCGTATATGACGTATCCGGCCGAATCCGTGGGCAGCATGATGGATCCTAAATTTTTCGTCCTGCAAGAAGACATTACAATTCGGGAGGCCATGTTGCATGTCCGGTCGCGTGCCCAAAAAGATATTCATGACGTGTATGTGGTTGATCGTAGTCAGAAGCTGGTCGGGAAATTTTCGGTGCGGGATTTGTTGCTCGTTGATCCAGAAGAAAAACTGCAAGCGGTCATGATTCGCGATTTGCCAACTATTCATCCTCTAGAGTCCAGAGAAGAAATTGTTGAGCTGTTTGGCGAACGACATTTTTTTACGATTCCCGTGGTGGATTTAGATGACCGCCTTTTAGGAGTGATTCGTAACGAAGATATTATTAAAGCCAGTCAGGAAGATGCGACGGCGGATCTTCAGACGATGGTCGGGGCGAACAAGGATGAACGGGCCCTTTCGCCGGTTTGGTTTTCAGTTCGGAAACGATTGCCGTGGCTCCAGTTGAATCTGGTGACAGCCTTTTTCGCCGCGTTCGTCGTTGGTATGTTTGAAGGTACAATCGCCAAATTTACGGCACTGGCTGTCTTGCTCCCTGTGGTGGCTGGACAATCCGGGAATACGGGTGCGCAATCGCTGGCGGTGGTAATTCGGGGACTGGCGTTGCGGGATATTCGACCCTCCCAATGGTTGCGTGTGAGTGGGAAGGAAGTCTACGTGGCCTTTCTGAATGGCTTGGCGGTCTCTGCGACGGCTTGTCTTGCTGTGGCCCTTTGGAGTCGGTCTTTGGGTTTAACCGTCATCATTGGCTTGTCAATGGTCATTTCCATGGTGATCGCCGGATTATCCGGGGCCATTATTCCTATTGCCCTAAAAGCTATGAAACAGGATCCTGCCCAATCCTCGTCTATTGTATTGACGACTGTCACCGATGTGGTGGGATTTTTCAGCTTCCTTGGTCTTGCTACCCTCCTCTCAGGTTTGTTGGAAACCTAACTATCCGCCGATTCAATCCCTTTTTTCAAACAACAGCTGTATTTGTTTGTAAGAGTCTGATAGGTTGCCTACCTGTAAAGAGTCCGTTAGGATCCATGATCCATATTTAACTTGATATTCCCGGTTGGTTGGTACGGGGTAACCACTTGAGGTTCCCCCTTTGAAAAAGGGGGATAGGGAGATTTGCAAATTAGATCTTTCTTCTAAATATCCCGTAATCTTGCTACAGGGATCTTTATTGTCTTATGGAGAGGAGGCTTTATGGAGGCGCAATTAGGAACCAAAAAAGACCGAGCCCAGTCGTTAGATCAAGATATCAATCGGTTGCGTCAGCAATTGGATATCTTGAAAAAACACCTCATGAATGAACCTTCGGCCGAAATCTTGCACGAGTTTGATGCCAGGACCGAAGACTTGTTGGCTGACGCCTTGGGAAGTTCCTCGCCGCTTTTGGACACGTATGACTATGCCCAAATGGGTGAAGCAGCGGGCTTGATGAATCTGACTGATGAAGCCCCGGAAGGCACCAGTTCCCAATCACAGCGAGAAACGATTCGGCAACGACACCGCGTGCTGGAAAGCGCAATTGCAGATTTGGAAGCCCGCCGTGCTTCGTTGGCTAAAGAAACACGGAACCGGAAAACCACGGGACCGCGTGTCATCGATTTTATGGCGGGGACAGTTCGGGCGATTTCTTTGGATGCGACGCTCCGCGAGGCAGGGCAAAGCTTGAAAAAATGGAAGATTGGTTCTTTGTTGGTCCAAAGCGGGGATGAATATATCGGCTCGATTTCCGAGACCGAATTGACGAGTGAGGTGGTAGCTTCCGGGACCGATGCGTTAACGACGACGGTCAAAACATGTATGCGAGAACCCCTTGTGACTATTGAGACCAGTGAAACCATTCTCGAAGCCGTACGACTCATGAAAGAACAAGGGACCAGGCATTTGGCCGTCACAGAAAGTGGCCGAATTGTGGGAGTGGTGTCGGTCTCCGATGTCCTCCGGTACTACTCCGGCGTGGTGTAATCCTTTACTCAGATCACAGTCACCAGAAGACAGGATGTCAGTTCTCTGGTGGCTGTGGATCCCTCTCCGTTCAGTTCAGCAATCTTCAAAGAATTTTCCCCTTCCTGATTCTTTTTGTCTTTTTGAAATCCTCACCCTTCTGTCCCGATCGATGAAATCTTAGGAAATTTTAATATGCGGTTAATTTTCAATTTAGATTTGGAGTGTATTCTCCTTGTATGAAATAGGTGGGATGACAATTCAATCTTCTCAAGGAGAAAGACAAATGCCTAAGAACGGAAGAGAAAGAGCGTATCAATGGGATTTGGGACAAAGTTGGGAAAAAAGTCTGGGATTGGCGGGAATGGGTATTCTCGTTGGGGCCCTGTTGTTCGGGTCATGGAATTTGCCGGTGAAATCCTTTGCGCATAGTGCAGAATCCGAACGGGGTGCGCAGACACTCGATCCGCCGAATTTTCAAAAAAGGGGATTTGCTGACATAGCCCGAAACGTGACGCCGGCGGTTGTGAATATTACCGTAAGCAAACAGACGGCGGTTCCGATGTCAGGTATGCCCTTTGATCCTATGCAAAAATTCTTTGAATGGCCGGGCGGGACGGGATTTCCGAAGCGTTCCCCAATGCCCCCGTCTCCGCGAGCGCAGGGTGCTGGATCGGGGGTCATCGTTTCCAAAGATGGATATGTGCTCACCAATAATCATGTTGTGGAAGATGCAAAAGAAATTACAGTGACTCTTCCGGATAACCGGGAATTTTCAGGAACGGTTGTTGGTAAGGATCCACAAACCGACCTGGCAGTAATCAAGATCGATGGGGAGAAGTTACCGTCTGTCCCGTGGGGCGATTCTTCCAGTCTGCAAGTTGGTGAATATGTGCTGGCTGTGGGCAATCCTTTTGGCTTGAATTCAACCGTGACGCTGGGGATCGTCAGTGCCTTGGGTCGTGGTGGGATGGGGATTACTCAGTATGAGGATTTTATTCAGACCGATGCGGCGATAAACCCGGGCAATTCCGGTGGGGCATTGGTGAATACCCGTGGAGAGTTAGTTGGAATCAATACCGCCATTTTCTCTCGAACCGGTGGGTATCAAGGCGTGGGCTTTGCGGTTCCTACCAAGTTGGCCAAACCCGTGTATGCCAGCTTGGTGAATACCGGGTCGGTGGTGAGAGGGTTTTTGGGTGTGGGCATACAAGCGATAACGGGTGACTTGGCCGAATCATTCCAATTAGACAAAGCGCAAGGGGCTTTAGTGACAAGTGTGCTACCTGGAAGTCCTGCCGATCAAGCTGGTATTCAGCGTGGTGATGTCATTGTGGAATATGAAGGACAAGCTGTGGTTGATCCACGTATGTTACAAGGGCAGGTTCTCGGAACGGCTGTTGGTGATCAAGTATCCCTGATAGTGATGCGGGATGGCCA
>QIDY01000410.1 GCA_003228495.1 Nitrospirota bacterium | reverse complement strand
TAGGGCGAGGGGATTGAAATGTCTTGTAGGATTGTCGCCACGCCTCCGCGAGCGCATGCTTTTTGAACATTCCCTTGATTGAAATTAGATCCGCTTACTTTTGACTAGCCAGGATTACCAAAAGGAGTAAAATATAAGTAGAGAGAGCCACTCTTAAGAAAGGTTTGTTATGCAAAACGTGTGTGTGTTGGGCGGGGGAAAAATTGGGTCATTGATTGCCACATTATTAGTCGAGAGCGGGGATTATGGGGTTACCTTGGGAGATGTGGATCAAGAAGTCGTGACTCGGTTGAAAAACGAAATTGTTCATAACCAACTCCATGTTGGGCTTGTTGATGTCCAGGATCCCATAGCCCTTCGCCAATTTCTTGAAGCTGCCAAGCCCGAGGGAATTATTTCCAGTCTTCCCTATTATTGTAATGCACTTGTGGGAGAGTTGGCTCGTGAGATCGGCGCTCATTATTTTGATTTGACCGAAGATGTGGAAGTGACGAGAAAGATTCAAGCCTTGAGTCAGGGTGCCACTTCAGCGTTCGTGCCGCAATGCGGGCTGGCGCCGGGGTTTATTAGCATTGTGGCACATGATTTGATGACTCATTTCGATTCCGTGGAAATCGTCAAAATGCGAGTTGGCGCGCTACCCGTGAATCCCAGTAATGTTCTGAAATATTCATTAACCTGGTCGACGGATGGATTGATCAATGAATATGGGAATATTTGTTATGGCATTGAAGACGGCCAGGAAGTGGCCTTGCGTCCGTTAGAGGGTTACGAAACCATCGAGATCGACGGATTGCTGTATGAAGCGTTTAACACCTCGGGAGGATTGGGCACACTCGCGGATACTTTTGCAGGGAAGGTGAACACGATGAACTATAAAACCCTTCGCTACCCAGGCCATTGCGAGAAGATTCATCTTCTGATGAATGATTTGAAACTCAACAATGATCGGGGAACCCTGAAACGAATTTTGGAACAGGCGGTGCCGAAGACCCTGCAAGATGTGGTGATCATTTATACTTCCGTCACGGGTATGCGTGATGGTGAATTGTTTGAGGAAAATTATGTGAAGAAGATTTACCCGCGTACGATCGCAGGGAAGCTTTGGTCTGCCATTCAGGTGACGACGGCAGCCGGTATCTGCAGTGTGGTAGATCTGGTGTGTGAACATTCTGAGCGATATCGAGGATTTGTGACTCAAGAGGCGTTCGATCTATCTTCAATTTTAGCCAATCGATTTGGGCAGTTTTTTGCTGGAGACGTATCCAGGTCAACATAAAAATTATGACGGTAATTTGGGAGAAGACATGATAAACACGATGGAGGTCTTGCATGAACTGGGAATTGAGCCAAGGAATGCAGGATCGTGTTCCGGTCTTGGCCAGTGGGCAACTACCACGGATAAGGGGTTGCTGGATTCGGTGAATCCTGCAACGGGAGAAGTTCTGGCTCAAATCTATACCTGTTCTGATAACGATTACGACGCGCTGGTTGAAGAGTCCCAGCGAGCCTTTCGTGAATGGCGAAAGGTGCCGGCTCCCAAACGTGGCGAAATGGTCAGGTTGATTGGGGAGGCGCTTCGCGTTAAGAAAGATGCGCTTGGTTCTTTAGTATCGATGGAGGTGGGGAAGATTAAGGCTGAAGGGGATGGGGAAGTACAAGAGATGATCGATATGGCGGATTTTGCGGTTGGACAATCCCGCATGTTGTATGGGTTAACCATGCAATCCGAACGAGCACAACACCGTATGTATGAGCAATGGCATTCTCTTGGAGTCGTTGGTGTGATTTCGGCCTTTAATTTTCCCGTAGCGGTGTGGGCTTGGAATGCGTTTCTAGCGGCGATTGCAGGCGACACCGTTATCTGGAAACCCTCACCCAAAGCTTCATTATGTGCGTTAGCTGTACAACATATCTGCAATCAAGTAATGGAACGGCAGGGCATGGCAGGAATTTTTTCTGTGTTTATCACCGACCAGGTTACTGTTGCGAAAACCATGGTCAGTGATGAACGGTTGCCGCTCATTTCCTTCACTGGCTCGGTGCCGGTAGGTCGGGATGTTGCACAGGTCGTGGCAAGGCGGTTGGGACGGACATTGTTAGAATTGAGTGGAAACAATGCCGTGATTGTGGATGAGACGGCGGACTTGGTTCTCGCTATTCCGGCCATCGTATTTGGAGCTGTCGGGACAGCCGGACAGCGTTGCACGACAACTCGTCGCCTATTTGTGCATGAATCACGGTATGAAGATGTTGTCCGCCGTCTTGTTCAGGCTTATCGGCAAATCAAGGTCGGCGATCCCTTAGAACACAATGTACTCATGGGGCCGCTCATTGACGATAAGGCTTTGGAAGAATTTCGTATTACCTTGGAAGAAGTCCAGCAGGATGGCGGGGAGGTCCTCAATGGGGGAAAGATGTTGGATCGCCCAGGATTTTTTGTGGAACCCACCCTTGTGCGTGCCGAGAGTCATTGGAAGGTCGTTCAGCGAGAAACCTTCGCCCCCATTCTGTATGTGATGCGGTATCAGAAGCTGGATGAAGCTATCGCCTTACAGAATCAAGTGGCTCAAGGGTTGTCGTCTTCGTTGTTTACAGTAAATCTGCGGCATGCGGAACAGTTTTTATCTGGCGAGGGGAGTGATTGTGGCATTGCCAATGTGAATATTGGTACCTCTGGAGCGGAAATTGGTGGGGCCTTTGGTGGAGAAAAGGAAACAGGTGGGGGGCGGGAGGCCGGTTCGGATGCTTGGAAAGCCTACATGCGGCGGCAGACCAATACCACGAATTGGGGAACTGAGTTGTCGCTGGCGCAGGGAATCACATTTTCTGTGGATTCATGATAGGGGGTGAAAACATGAGCCAGTCGTCGAATCTTGAGCAAGTGATTGCTGGGTATGCCGAAGATTACGTTTCGAGAAATCAGGCTGCCAGGATCGTTCGAGATGCTTTAGAGGAAATCGGGATTGGGCTGTTCCCTGTTGTGGATCATATAACGGTGCGTACGTTGTCAATCGATGAACGAGCAGAAGAATTTCTTGAGCATGGGTATCGGTATTCGGAAACATTAGAGTATGACGATTGGTGGGCCAAGGTGTATCGAGCGCCAGGTTGTCCGGCGTTATTCGTAGATCAGGCATATGTCGATGAACGGGGCAAGACCTGTCTTATCCCTGGTTGGGTGCATCAGTTCGGTGATCGAACTTTGCATCATATTGCTGTTCGGGTGACAGACATTGAGACAGCCATACAGCGGTTGAGCGCTAAAGGTCTCGAATTTGCGGGAACGATTGTTGGGGAACGAGGGGCGGATTTACGGCAGATCTTTTCTGTTCCAGAGCAAGTTGACGGACAAGCTTTTTCAGTGTTGGAACTTGCAGAGCGGCATCGAGGCTTTCAGGGGTTCTCACCTCCTCAAGCCAATAGCCTTATGCAATCAACTCTGAGGACCTGAGGAGTGAGGACTACTAAGGTATTTAGGCTGAAGGGTAGTACTGATAATACCCAAAAGGTTGGATGATGTCGCCGCATGCTTTGCACCTAACAGCCTTCGGTCTATCTCCCTGAGGAGAGGTGAACCCTATCTTTGGATAGATTGTGGGACTCAGGCAGGGAAGATTTTCGAGGCATCAAGTACCAGCTTGGCGTTTCTGGCAATAGAGCCGGGGTCTTTTGAGACAATAGCGGCCCCGAGGCCAACGGCTGCAGCAGCGATGTTGATTATCTGCTTAACTTTTTTGAGTTTTTTGATGGAGCTTTTGGCTTTCCTGACAGATTTTTTAATTAATTTGAGGCTGCTCTTTGATTCGTCCAGGGCCAACCCCACGGCTTTGGTGATCATATCAGACGAGGCATTGATTAATGACCATTCTTCATCTTCGATATCTCGTCGTTGTGTAGGTGTCAATGTCTGCCAGTTCGCAAATCGGTGATTGCCCAGTGCGATGGCTAAGTCCCGGAACTGTTTTGAGAGGTCAAAGGCTTCTTGTGCGGTGAGTGCCATGGAGTGATCCTCGCGTTATATTTTTTTGATGGTATCGAGTAAGTCTTTCAATTCTTTGGCGGACTGCTGGATCTGTTCCAGTAATTGCTTGTTGGCTAAATCCTTCCGTTCGAAATAGAGTTTCTGATGCCCTTCTGCAATCTTATCTAACAGCGTGGCATAGGCGCGAAGTGCTTGGGAATGGTCTGCCAGAGTAGCCACTCGTACTTCTTGCCATTCTGCGAGAGCGGCTTTGGCTGCCGGGTCATTGGATTGGGCGATCAGCGTCCTATAGTAATTTTGTATAGCAAACCCTTCGTTCTGCAGATCTCCTCCAAAGCCATCCGAGACAATTTGTTTTAAACTTTTCAGGATTTGTTGTATTGGCGTATTTGATTGATTAATCAGACTTTGAAGTTGGCGTTGTCGCCAACCATCACTGACAAGTTTCGTGAGAATTCCCGCAACTTTTCCAAAGGCTTCGGTTTCTCCTGGATTGGTGCCGGCGTGAGTTTTTAAGGCTGTCGTCAATTGGGAGAGTTCTTTTGACTGGTCCACAATGTCATCTGCAGCGAGTTTCCCCATTGACTCCATGTATTCTTCGATGACTTCATGCCGAAGCAGTAGTTCGGATTTTCGGTTCATCCGTTCTTGAGCCATCGTGTCTAATTGAGCATGGCGGTCCGCAGGCTGATAGCGTTTTTGTCGATTGGGAAAATCCAAATAATTATCGACTAACGTGGTGTACTCGGCTGATTCCGCGGAAATGTTCGCGAAATCTTGAATGGCTTTGAGATCGGCGCAACCTTGGGAGAGTCCCAAGAGAAGAAAGCTACTTAATAGAATTTTTAACTTCATGAAGGATACCGATGCATGTTGGTGTGTCATAATTGGCCTACAAAAATTGTGGACTGTTCCTTTGTTTTTCTCTATAGCGTAAAAACATGGAGACCATAAGAAATTCACCGAAAAGTGTCAATAGGGTTGTGAGGTCTGAAGTGATGCAGGAGCCTATCTGAGATAGGCGATCGTCCCGAGGAAGGGCCTGAAGTGAAAAGTGAGAAGGTTAAAATGATGAAGGTAGAAATGAAAAGTATAGGGTGAGAAGCAAGAAGGGATTTCTTTTTCTTTTCGCTGGCTAATTACTTCTCACTTTTTACTTCTCCCTTCTTTTGTAGGAGGTCTTAACGTATTCTTTGCCAGGATGTCATCTGCACGGGATTCGAGTGCGAGTGCTTCTTCGGTACGATCCATTTTTCGTAACAGTTGGGCGTAGTTTCTGAGAGCCCGTTCAACCCGAAAATGGGTTTTGCCCATGGTTTGTTCAGTGAGAGTAAGGGTTCGCTGAAAGAGGGGATCGGCCTTGTCAAGTTGTCCTGCCTTTAAATAGAGAACTGCCAGATTGTTGATCGGGCCGGTGAGGGCGGAATGTTCAGGCCCCTCTGCTTTTTCAATGATGAGAATCGCTCGTTGAACGAAAGGAATGGCTTGTTCTGCGTTACCCTGGAGACGATGGATTTCTGCTAATTGGTTAAGAATGATGGCAACTCGGGGATGTTCCTTTCCAAAGCCTTCTTCCGTAATCGTCAGCATGCGTTCTAACAGTGGAGTGGCTTTGGCAAATTGCTTGTCCGAGCCATAGAGAAGGGCCAAGTTGTTGAGGCTGCCGAGCAAATGAGGATTGGATGAGCCAAGTTGTTTCTCTTTTATATTTATCACCCGAAGTAACAACGTTTCGGCTTGCTCATAGTGTTCTTGAGCACGATAGAGAAGAGCCAGGTTGTTGAGTGGTTCGACGAGTGCCGGGGATTCAGCTCCATTCACCTTTTCCTTACTGGCAAGAACGCGTTTCAGGTGAGGCTCAGCTTTGTCATATTGGGATTGTTGGACAAATAATCCTGCCAGATTTTCTATTTCGCGAATAGTTTCCGGGTCATCGGAGCCTTGGGATTGTTCACGAATGGCTATCGCTCTTTCAAAATGCTGCTGAGCCTGTTCGAATTTTTTTTGTGTGACATACAGAGCACCCAGATTGCTGAGACTGGCGGCCAACTCAGCTGTTTCAGGGTTTGGCGCTTTTTCATGGATAGCCACGGTTTGTTGGAGTAAGGTTTCCGCCTGTTCGGGTTCTCCTTTGGCATTGGCCAGAATGGCCAGATTGGTGAGGGATTGAATAAGGCGTGGATCTTGATCGCCAAATTGTTCGGCTAATGTAAGTGCGCTGTTCAGTTCTTTTTCGGCTTCAGGAAATTTCCCCTGTTCCATGAGGCCTGTTCCTTGTTCGGTGTGAAGATCCCATGGTTCTTTTGGTTCTGAGCAGCCAATGAAATGAAAGCAGACCAGAATGAGAGGGAGAGAAAACCAGAGCCTTGAACGTGTGTGTGTGCCATGTATCATTGAGTCATCCATATCGTATTTTTTAAGAAGTGTTGAGGTGTGTGGTAATCTGGTGAGTGATTGTACTGGAGGGGTGAGGACCTTGCCAAACGGATCGTGATTTTTTCGTTGCGGTCAAAACAAAGAGAGTTGTGTGGGCCCAGGGCGTTGGAAAGTTGCGGGAATCGGCGTCTCTGGGATGGTTGGAAAGCCGCATTTTCGATAGGCCTGTTCAAACAGTTGTGCAATGACTTCCCATGTTATGCCTTGGCCTTGATGACGTTTAAAAAATGTATGTTCTCCGACTGTTCCGTCTCGAACTTCTTTCAGTCGAGACATGATTTTCTGTATTCGATCAGGAAAGTGATGCGTCATGCGTTCTACGAATACCTTTTCCACATTTTCGTTGAGGCGGAGCAGGATGAACGTGGCGTCCTGCGCACCTGCGTTTCGTGCCCGAGATAATATTTCCGGAATGTCCTGTTCATTGAGTCCCGGTATGACGGGGGCAATTGAGACGGCCGTGGGAATGCCAGCTTTGGCTAAGGCTTCCATTGTGGCAAAACGTTTAGAAATGGAAGGGGCTTGGGGTTCGACTTTTCTGGCGATCTCATCCGAGGCAAACGGGATACTTAGAAAGACCCGTATCCATGCAGTGTTCCGAAGTTCTTGAAACACATCGATATCTCGTGTGAGAAGAGCTGATTTGGAAATAAGCCCAACCGGATTTCTCAC
>QIDY01000131.1 GCA_003228495.1 Nitrospirota bacterium | reverse complement strand
CCCCGACTCGGCCATCCGAAAAAATGACCCCAAGCCCTGATGTTGAAAAGCCGGTGGAAGACATGGAGAAAATTTCTGAAGAGAGCAAGCCTTGATGGTGAGATGTGAAAAGTGAAAAGTATGGAAGAAACCAAAATTATTTGTAGGAAGGCTCCCATGGAGCATCTTCTGAATATCAACCAATCCCTTGCTAGGCAAGGCTTTTAGAATATCCCCAACAATATTTTTGCAGAAAAATACGGGATTTTTCCCTAAGAGACTAAAGGAGCCATCATGTCTGACGAACGAATTCTTGTTGTCGATGACGATCCGAGTCTATTGACATTACTCAAAATGCGGCTGCATTCCATGGGGTTTGCGGTCACGGCCTGTGGAACGGGTGAAGATGCGTTGAATCGCGCACAGGAAGACCCCTATGATTTTGCTATTCTAGACCTGCGGTTACCTGATGTAGACGGTCTTGATCTGATGGAAGAGTTGCATCAACATCAAACTCAACTGCCTGTTTTGATCCTGACGGCGCATGGGTGTATCCCCAATGCCGTGCAGGCGATGAAAAAAGGGGCTTATGGGTATTTAACCAAACCATTCGATGATAAGGAATTACAAGAGAGTATTGATAAAGCCCTGACGACAAAGCGGATGGGTGAAGAAATTCACCGTCTGCAATTATTGGTCAATGAGCTGTACGGATTAGACAATGTGGTCGCCCGCAGTCCGCAGATGCATGCCGTGTTGCAACAGGTCGCCCGTGTGGCGAAAACCGATACGACCATTTGTATTTCCGGAGAAACGGGAACCGGGAAGGAAATCATTGCCCGGGTGATTCATTGTAATAGTCCTAGAGCGGCAAAACCCTTTATGGCGGTGAATTGTGCTGCCATTCCAGAAACCTTATTCGAAAGTGAGTTGTTTGGTCATCTGAAAGGTTCTTTTACGGGGGCCCACCAAAATAAACGAGGATTAATTCATTGTGCGGATAAGGGAACGCTATTTTTAGATGAAATTGGAGAAATGCCTCTCTCTCTCCAGGGAAAGTTGTTGCGTGCCATTCAAAATCGTGAAATCCTACCGGTAGGAGGTCAGGTTCCCATCAAGGTGGATGTCAGGATCTTGGCGGCAACGAATAAAGATCTTGAACAAGCGATTCGAGAAGGTCGTTTCCGTGAAGATCTCTATTATCGAATTCATGTGGTTCCCCTTCATCTTGCTCCTTTGCGGGAACGCCGTGAGGACATTCCATTTTTGGCGCAATTTTTTCTGAAACGTCATACAGAACATCATCACAAGGTGGTCAAAGGATTTTCTCCGGAAGCCATGCAACGGTTACTGACCTATGCCTGGCCTGGAAATGTTCGAGAACTGGAAAACACGATTGAACGAGCGGTGGTGATGTCCCTTCAAGAAACCATCACCTTAGAATTTCTTCCTCTGTCACCTCAAGAAGCCACGCAATCTGGAAGCTTACAGCCTTTAACGGAAGCCAAGGAAGCCTTTGAGCGGGGCTATCTCAAAGACTTGTTGCGAGCGACGCAAGGAAATATTTCACGGGCGTCTCAGATCGCCGGCCGATATCGTGCAGATTTTTACAAATTATTGAAAAAATACGGTCTTCATCCTTCCGATAAGCCTACTGAGATTCCTCCGCGAATTTCCCGTCCTGACTAGAATGAGGAGTTTTGCTTCAGTCTGGATTTAAATACCCGTTAAAAAGTACGCCAGATATACAGCAACCCCCCTTTTGAGAGATCCTGTCTCATCCTCGAATTCCCGGGGGAAGATTAAGCTATCAGTGTCTACTGCTTTTTTGCTTCCCGATGCTTCAATAGCCTAAAGTTTGAAGCTCTCCGCATTTGTATTTTTTCATCCTGAACCCCATTTTTTGTCAGACCCAGATTAAGCAGAAGAAAATGGGTATTTCCCTTTAGTTCCCAATACGATTTTCCGATTACAAGTGGATATGGGGTGTAAAGCATAACCCCTTGATAGGAAAAAACTGCTCGTTCAAAAATTTTATGAATTTTAGTGATTTTTTGGCATGAAGAAGCAAATTTATTCAGGTGGATCAAACCCCAAAACTGTTTGTCTAGGCTCGTTGGTTAGTATTTTTGACGTCGGATCTTACCATTCTTAGCATACAGGGCCAGGCGAAAGTTGCCGTAAATACCTCGATAATTCAAAGGGATATAAAAACAATGCATTGGGTATTGGTGTCAGAACTGTGGATGAGAATCTCCCTGTGAAAACTGAATTAAGTGTAACTGGGTGGAATGCGATGACGATACCGTTTTTTGGTACAAAGTATGATTATCGCCAAAAATGGCTAGAAATCACTGAAGTTTTTTCAGCCTGTCAGGATATTCAAGAAATCTATGATCGATATCTTGAGTGGCTAAGTCGAACATTTGGTGCTCCTCGAATCACCATTTGGAAAAGGTTTAATGCCGATGGACGATTCCATCAAATTCGAACCGTCAATTCTGAAGATCAGCCTCCACCGATTGCCGGAACACATTCTTTGGTTCAAAGAATTCTTGCCAACAAAGGCCCGTTCAGAATTGATGAAGATTGTAACGAAGACGATGGCCTTAAAGAACTTTGTCAAAATACGCAAGCGCATATTTGCGTTCCTTTGATCACAACACAGGAAGGTCTCCTTGGATTTTGCACGTTAAGCAAAGAACTAGATGATCAAGCCTATGACCATGATGACTTTGATCTACTTCGTGTCATTGCCCATCATGTCACTATGTTAATCCTACAGTTTCAATTGGTTGAAGAATGGAGTACGAGGGCAAAATGGGAAGCGGTACACAAGTTTTCAGGGTTTTATCTCCACGATTTGAAAAATTTGGCATCCAGTTTATCAATGGTGGTCCAGAATGCAGAACAATACGGCCATGATCCGGACTTTCAGGCCTCGGCGATGCGAACCGTTCGCAATACGTCTCAACGCATCATTGATCTCATGGCCAAGTTAGCCGATGAATTCAAAGATTTCGATACTGATAGGGAGAGGAACGTTCAAACCCTCGATATGAATGTTTTGATTAAGGAAACGCTGGAAGCACTTAATGAGGAAGGATGTAAAACAATCTTTCATTCTGGGGAAGCCATTCCGAGCCTTCAATTAAAACCAGAACCGATAAAACAGGTGTTGTTGAATGTGATCCTCAATGCACAGCAGGCGATGAATGGCAAGGGAACAATCGATATCACCACGACCTATGATGGGCACCGCGTATGCGTTGAAATCGTGGATACGGGGCCTGGAATTCCTACAGCTCGTTTGGACTATTTGTTCCAACCCTTTAAAAGTTCGAAGAAAAATGGGCTGGGTGTCGGTCTTTTTCAATGCAAGCAAATGGTTGAGGATAATCAAGGGCAGATTCATCTCGAAAGCCGGGAAGGGCACGGAACCAAAGTAATCATTACCTTTCCTGTTGAAGTCCCCGATAAGTAAGGGGATCGGGAACGGTAGGTTTCCTTATTTTAAGTTTCATCGAAGTATTTTGAACGTAAAGAAATGTCAAAAACCCACAATACACAAGCTATGAAGCCACTTCCGTCACTTCTTCTGGTAGATGATAGTCAGGAAATTCGGGAACAGATGAAATGGGCCTTAAAGCCTCTTTACACTATATTTGAAGCTGATAATCGTGCAAGTGCTCTGGAAATCCTTCAGCGAGAGAAAATGGTGTTGGTCGCCTTGGATTTGGGGTTACCACCGGATGCTGACGGGACCTCGGAAGGTTTGAGTGCTTTAGAGCAGTTAATCGGAGTAAAGCCTCTCGCGAAGATTGTGGTAATCACAGGGAATCAAGATCGCGCCAATGCTTTAAAGGCTGTTCAGTTGGGTGCCTATGATTTTATGGATAAGCCGGTAGATTTGGAGGTATTAAAGACGGTACTCCAACGGGCTGGTTATTTGTCTGGCCTTGAGAAAGAAAACCAAAAATTACTTGAGCGTGAGGAAAAACGCGGATTCCCGGATATTATTGGAACGAGTCCGGTAATGGGAAAAGTCTTCGATACGATTCGGCGTGTGGCAGGGTCTGATATTTCTGTGTTGATAGTTGGCGCGAGTGGGACGGGAAAAGAACTGGTGGCACGAGCTATTCACCAGCAAAGCCATAGAAAAGATGGCCCTTTTATCGCCATCAATTGTGGAGCCATTCCCGAAACGCTCTTGGAAAGCGAGTTATTCGGTCATGAAAAGGGAGCATTTACCGGTGCTCATATGCAACGTCCAGGGAGAATCGAGTCGGCTGAAGGAGGGACCCTCTTTCTTGATGAAATTGGGGAAATTTCTCCGGCCTTGCAAGTCAAACTCCTTCGTATTTTACAAGAGCGGACCATCGAGCGTGTGGGTGGCCGAGTAGAAATTTCTGTTGATACACGAGTCTTAGCTGCGACCAATAGGGATTTGCAGATGGCCATGAAAGATGATCGTTTCCGTGAAGATCTCTATTATCGATTGAATACCGTGACTATTCCTGTTCCGCCTTTGCGGGAACGTGGGACCGATATTGTGATGCTGGCCAAAGCGTTGCTTCAACGCTATGTGGACGAAGCCAAAAAGAAAATTGTTGGATTTTCCCGCGAAGCCCTGTTGTCGCTTGAGCAGTATCATTGGCCTGGGAATGTTCGGGAATTAGAAAATCGGATTCGTCGGGCAGTGACTCTGACGGATAATCTACGAATTGTACCAGGGGATTTAGATTTGGAGGAGCCCAAGGATGTTCAAGCGGGGCCGACGTTAAAAGAAGCTCGAGATGTGGTAGAAAAACGCATTATTGAGCAAACGCTTGCCAAAACCAGTGGAAACATTACTAAAGCGGCCACGATTCTTGCTGTGAGTCGTCCTACGCTCCATGATCTGATCACTCGCCATACAATTAAAAAATGAAATTGGCCAATGCCGATGCGGTTGAAAAACCGCATGGTGATTATGATCGATACGACGCGTTAATCTTGACGTAGTCGTAGGTCAAGTCTGTTGTCCATTTCGTAGCCTTTCCTATCCCCATTCCCAACGAGACGGAAATAGTAAAAGATGGTCGTTGCATAATTTTTTGGACCTGTCGTTCAATGCGCGGACCCAATCCTTTTCCATCTTTCACGATAGTGATCTGATTAAACGCGATCACGATGCGATCGGGGCGAAGCGGGTATCCGGAACGTCCTAATACGGCAATGATGCGACCCCAATTGGGATCAGCCCCGAAAAGAGCGGTTTTCACCAATGGAGACGTGGCCAGTGTGTGGACAAACTGTCGAGCGGCTTTGTGGCTAGTGGCTTCGGTCACTTGGATCTCAATGGTTTTGGTCGCGCCTTCTCCATCGCGGCAAATCGCCATGGCTAAACAGTGACAGGCTTCATGCAAGAGTTTCTGAAATTGCATATGAGCCGACAATGAAGGACGAATCGTTCTGTTGCCCGCCATGCCATTGGCGAGGCAGAGAACCGTATCATTTGTGCTCGTTTCACCGTCCACTGAAATGCAATTGAAGGTTTGATCCATAACAATGTGTAACATTTTTTGTAATGTTTTTTGGTTAATAACCGCATCAGTGGTGAGATAGGCCAACATTGTGGCCATATCGGGATGGATCATCCCCGAACCCTTAGCCATCCCGCCAATAGTGAGTAATTTTCCAGCAATACGCTGTTGGACAGCGATGGTCTTTGTGCGCGTATCGGTCGTGATGATGGCTTGCGCGGCGTCTCCCTGACCGGAAGAGCATAAGCACGTAAGAAGCTTGGGAATTCCTTTTCTTAGCGCGGGCATAGGAAGGGGAACTCCAATGACACCTGTAGAGCTGACAAAGACATAATGTCTGGGGATCCCTAATTGAGAGGCAACGAGGTGTGCCATTTCTTCGGCATGATCGTATCCGTCGTGACCGGTAAACGCATTGGCATTACCGCTATTGATAATAATGGCCTGTCCAACACCCCTTTTCAGATGTTGTTGGTCCAGAATGACCGGGGCTGCTGGAATAATATTTTTGGTGAATACTCCGGCAATGGGACCAGGCGTTTCTGAAGTCACAAGAGCCAAATCTAGTTGATCCGCCGGTTTGATGCCCGAATGAATCCCTGCCGCGAGGAATCCCTTTGGTGCAGTGATTCCACCTGTTATTCGTTTAGACATGGTCTCGCTCTGCTTGGTTGAAACAATAAACAGTAATGGTTTTATGGAAAGAGGCCAGGGCTGGTTAAACCCAAGGTTTCTGGAAATCCTGCCATGAGATTCATGCATTGAATGGCTTGGCCGGCAGCCCCTTTGACCAAATTGTCGATGGCGCCGCTGCTAATGATATGACCCGTTCGAGGATCAAAGGTGCAGCTCAGGTCGCAAAAATTTGCACCTCGAAGGTTTCGAGGGTTGACACATTCAGCCTGATGAAATACACGAATAAACGGTTCATTTTGATAGAACCGACGGTAAATACCTTCAAGGTCAGAAGGTCCTATGTCTGATTGGAGTTTGGCGTAGGCTGTACTCAGAATACCCCGATTGATAGGGATTAAATGGGGAGTAAACAATAACGATATGGGAGAAGATATTGTCTTACCAGAAGCGGAGATGAGATGGTTGATTCCTTGTTCAATCTCCGGTAGATGCCGGTGAGTTGCTATTTTATAGGCATGAATGGCCTCATGGGATTCTGGGAAATGGAAGTCTAGGGCAGGAGAGCGTCCAGCGCCAGACACTCCTGATTTCGCATCAATGATGATGGAATCGGGTTCGATGAGATTTTGGGCTACGAATGGGGCTAGCTGCAAAATGGCGACCGTAGGGTAGCAGCCAGGAACAGCAACCAACTGACTTTTGCTAATGGTTGAGCGGTGTAATTCAGGTAACCCGTATACGGCTTTTTGTAGTAAGTCAGGATGAGGGTGAGTTGTTTGATACCATTGCTCGTAGGCTTGGGGATTTTGGAGTCGGTAATCAGCGCTTAAATCAATTACCAGTTTCTCGTGGGAGAGAAATTCAGCAACAGGTTCGAGTGAATGAGTATGAGGTAGGGAGAGGAAAACCAAATCCACTTCTTTGGCAATGGTTGGGACATTGAGGGGCGATAACTGAATATTAATAATTTTAGACAGATTTGGAAGGAGGGAGGAGACAGA
>QIDY01000334.1 GCA_003228495.1 Nitrospirota bacterium | reverse complement strand
CTTGATTGCCAAATTGATTGCCCTGATCCACAGTTTGTTGGTTAGACTTTCTCTTCTTTTTAGGCGTCACTAATTTGGTGAGGAGTTTGTTTAGTTTTCCCGTATATTTTGCGCTGTAATTCTGGGCGGCGGTTGCGAGTAACGTTCCTCCAATATTCGCAAGTGGATTAAGAATGGCTTGCTGGATGAAGGAAGATTGTGGGCTGAATGATGCTTGGCTTCCACCCGGCTGACAGGGGTCGCTTTGAGAAATCAAGCCTGATCCATTGGGAGCCACGCAAGCCGCGACCATCGTCGCAATGACAAAAACCGCAGTTATTGATGTGATTTTGGTGTTTTTCATGGGAAAACCTCTACTCATGCCGGAACCAACGAGTGATTCGTAAGGCCTCTCCGGCTTTTTGTGTGAAATAGGTGGTTGGGATGAGTCCTTGGTCTTGTCCTTGGGGGCTGGATGCCTTTTGCCCAATGATAAAAGGGGTTGAACTAGGCTGGCTTCGATGATACCCGGCCGGGATGATCGGCGCTTCGGTGACTTGTTGCGGTGTGGCCTTGGGATGACGTTCTTTCCCCGCGATGCTGGCCAGAAGGTCTTCAATGTCCTGCCGCTTATCCGGGGATGCGACAAAAAAGAGCGTTTCGATGCCTTTGAATTGATCCAGGCTCAACCAATTGTTGTTTTCGGGAATGATATATTGTTGGCCGGGTTTCACTGGATTGGCGAAAGGGGTCGTCAGGCTGGGGAAAATGCCTTGTGCCCAAGCTGATCCGTCAATGGCGATGACATACACATAGCAATGACTATTGGCTCGAAACATGATTCGAAATTTTTCTCCGGCCTGCGCGTTGCCTCGGCCATCTTTGAGGACGTCGCCATCGTTGATGGGTAGCAGGGTTTCTGTCCCGTTTATTTCAGCCCTTTTTACAATGGCCACATCCAACTGAATGCCTTGCTCTAGGGCAGTATTAGGATCATTGGGTTGTTGGGAAAAGGGTTCGGTTGGATATGGGGGCGGAGCGGGTTGTTGGTACTGTGTTTGGGCGTATTGAGGGTCGTAGGGATCGTTATACCCCTGACTCGGTGAAGCGTCGCTGTACTGAGGATTTTGCGGATACGCGGCAGGGTTTTGCTCATACCCCTCATTCTGAGTGTTGGATTCGTAAGGATTCGTGGTGTCGTCATATGCCTGGTCTTGTGGATAGGGATTGGTATTGTTTAAAGGAACGTTTCCATAATTGGGATCAGTGGGATACTCAGAGCCCGGTGGTTGGTTGTCATAGCCGCCCTGTTGATTCCCTTGGCTATATCCCTGATCCTGGCCATCATATTGATACCCGTAACCAGGATTTGAGCCATATGGAGAGCTTTGCCCATATGGATTTTGATTGACGGTTACATTGGGGTCATAAGGATTCCCAGGCATATTGCCTGGAGTGATTCCTTGAAAAAGTGGTTGGTTGACCGTTCCGGGTTGCCGAAGGGCTTGGAGCAGTTGGCTCAAGTCCTGCTGGTAGTTTTGGGCATAATTTCCGGCTGCAGTCGCCAACAAATTATTGCCAAAAGTGAGGGCCTTATCCCAAAAACCTGCATGCGTGAAATGTGGAAATAATAGAAAGATTCCCAACACAACCAAGAGGGTAAGCCATTGGCCGAAAAATGCCAGGCCCCTTGATGGGAGGAATAAGAGTGAAGCATTAAAGGGAAAATTGTTTTTCATTGATCTTTTCCGACGTGTTCGTTTCATTCTAGGTTGTGCTTCATCTAGAGGGCAAATTAGAGACTTAAGAAGATAGAGTTTCGCTTTCTTTGATAGTCATGCCAGGCTGCCTTCATATTTAGAGGAAGGTTTGTTGATCTTCCCATGAACTGTTGCCCTGCTGAAGGTGTCCTGTTGTTGTTGTCATACTGTCGGTCGTGAAGATTAGGGAAAAGGTTCAAAAATTAAAGAGTGGTGATTGGGAGCTGCTAGCGGCAATTCAAGGAAAAGACCAAAGCCCCATCTTCACAAGGAAAGTGGGGCTTTAGTTTGCAAATTCCGTGAGGGTGGAGCCCTCAAAGATTCAGTAGACGTGATACCACTGACACCCCGTGTTGTTCTTTTTCACGAAATTCATTTTCTGCCTGTTGGAAAGACCAATTTTCTCCCAATCAAATGCTCGGGGGTCTCCGTGTCCCCCTCGGCGAACCAGCTCGCAATGACCCACAACCCCGTTTTTAGAGATAGGATGGCGTGACTTGATATCTGCGATGAGCTCTTTTAGTGCACGGTATTGTTGGGGAGTTGGCGCGCACAATTGCCGGACGAGAGCCTCCTGGCTCATCCCCATTTTTTGGCCATTTTTTTGTTTATTCCGTTGCAAGACCCAAGGGACTTTTTGCCTTTCCATGCCCGAAGAATTTGCAGTTCAATGCCGATGGAATTCCTGTTGCCCCCTTTGACATGCCAGGCCATGCGTTCCTCACCGACGTGCTGATAGGTTTTTCCATCACGATCAATGGTGTAATGGGCGGTAGCAGAACGACATTCCCAATTTTTTTTATTCGCCTTCGCCTTATCTCCATTATGAATGACAATTTTGGTGACTTTTTGGTTTTTTCTTCGTGGGCTGCGATTCGTGCGGCAATCGTTTTTCCCAAAATAGGAAAAATCGATGGTAGCTTTTCTTTGACCCATGGCCTTGCACCGGTTGGAAAGAGGAGGATCCCAGACCTTGCAGGCTCTCCCCGAATTACATTTTCGAGCCCTGCGAGAAATTAGTTTTGGTCTGAGGTTAATGCAATCTTCTTCCATTTCCATCACCGGTTGTTTTTTTTGAGCAGCATCCATTCGTTGTCGTAATTTCCCAAAAAAATCTCTGAATTTCTTGGTTGGAAGCTTAAAAACCCCTCTGGGGGTAATTCCACTTGTTGATCCCACAGCTTCGAAACTTTCTCCCCAGGGAAAAAGGACGGTAAGGTACTGTAGGTCGTTTTCGCCAGGTATGATTAGTGCCCCCGGGACAATCAGCTCTTCGGTGTGGGTGGAGGGCTGAGAGTTAATGAGATAGGATTGAAGACCTGGGGTTGAATCCAGCTGCATCCCATCTTCACCAATGGTGATGGCGTATTGTCCAGGTGGCACGGTCACATCCTCATCGGTCGGGGAAAGAAAATGGAGGGTGGTGGAAAGGGTAATGGTTTCTAAGTCTTCCTCTACCGGTTCTGCATATCCTTCAATTGATGAACCAAAGAAAATCACCAAACCTGCAAGTAGAAGCAATACTTGTTTCATTGGAGCGCCTCCATGGTTAAAAGTAGAATAGAGGAATGATTAGTGGTTGGTTTTCCCCGAAGACATAATTGGAGGGGGGGAATCGAGTTTAAGGAAACAGATGGCTTCGCATTCCTCCAACTCGGAGACAACCGAGAAGAACGTTTTTTATCACCAGTGGAAATTTTGAACTGCAAGGGGCGTTTCTCTTTTGAAACGCCCCTTGGTCAGAGTTCTGGAACTGAGATGGCCTTACTTTAATTTGTTGACAACTAGGCAGCCCCCAGCTATTGCACCTGACCCAACCGTCCCAACACCCGTGCTGGCTGCTGCAGCGGCGGCCGCTGCCTGAGCAGATTTTGACCCACAAAACTTGGTTACGTAACGTTTCCCGGCGCTATAGGCTCTACGGGCCATTCTTTTGCCATACTTGCCCCCCTTTTTCTTGGCGGATCGGTAGGCTCTTTTTCCATACTTTTTAGCTTTTCCATACGACGCGCGGTAGCCTTTTTTGGCTGCCCTTTTTGCCCTATTCACGGCACCTTTAGCCTTCTTCTTAGCCCAGCTCCTCCATCCGCGCGGGAACGTTCCGTCTTCTGACCCGACGGCGATCAGGGATTGGCCTCCGACGGTCGCCAGCACCAAGAGTTTCAGGTTGGGATTGCCATCTAATTCTGGGAGGACCACCGCAGCTGAGGTTCCTAAGGATTCAGGTTCGATCGTGATAGCGTTCTCTGGTTTCCCGCCAACCGGCGTGAGTACGATCCCATCGTCGGCTAACCCCACTTCATAGTCCCCAGGTTTGAGGATTTTGGGGTCGCCACCTGCGGTTTTAAAGTAAACGGCTTTTTCAAAGTTCACGGTGAGAGGGTATTGATCTGCGGCTTCCTCTCCCTCTCCCGCTGTACCCCAGGTTAAGGTTGATCGAGAAAACACTCCACTGTAGGAACCGATGGCTTCCAGGGCCACGCCATCGGGCATCCAGAGGATCACATGGGGTTTATCAGGATTATTATCTGGAGACGGCGTCAGAAAGGCCTTAGATTCTTCAATGGCTTCATTGTGATTGGCGGGGAGGGCCTGGACGGTAATCACGGCTCCCGCCCCAATAGGATCAAACTTCAGTTCCTTCTCACTTCCCATTGCTACCTCATAAATTCCGGCTTTCAGTTGGACCGGTTCCCCATCTGGTTTTTGAAAGGAAATAGCCTTGTCGAATTCGACGGCGGTGGGAAGGATGATTTTGGCCATGGCAGGACTACCAGCCATGACCATCGAGGCAAACACACACAATGAAAGTTTTTGGTAGATCTGGTTAAACCGTTTCATACGACTTTCCTCCTTATGATTAGGTAATGAATTAGAAAACAATCGAAAAGAGCTGGTTCCTGGGATAGTAGTCAAGGCCATAAACCTTTTGGGTAGCCTTTTTACCCATCCTTGGGAAGGCCCCTTTTCTCTTTTTTCAAACAGTCTGTCGTAAGGTTTGAGTCTGTGGTTCAAGCTCTTTTTCTTTTCCAACGATGCGACCTTATTCCAATTCCCAAATTCTTACAAGGGTTTAAGAAAGTTAGCAATTTAGGGACCGTTTCATTTTCGAAAGCCTTTCCATATTAAAGAAAATTCTAAGTCCATGATAATGCTAGATTATTTCATATGAATAGCTTCCATGAAAATTGATTTCTGGAAAACAAGCTTGGAATTTCCCGGAGAATATAGATATCCAAATGGGTGAATTCGTATCTTAAAGAGATACGAAATGTGCCAGCCAAAATGAAAAGTACAAGGAGGGTTTGTTTTATACCCAGATAGAATTCACACAGGGGGAAAATAAGCTATTCGGTTTTGGGGTTAAGAGAGGTGGCATTTTTGATAAGTTCCTGATTGCCCTTGAGGGTTGCCAGCAAAGCTTGAGAGGCAGACATCTCGGTTTGTGGAAATACTAAAGTGTAAAGGCCTTCAGTTGTAGGGCCGTTCACAATTTGGCCATTCAGTTCCTTAAGCAGTTTCTGGATTTGGATTGCCTGAGCCGTTTCGACGAACTTCACTTGAATCTGTATCGGCGGAGTTGCCGGGGTTCCTGGAGGGATGCCTCGCTCAATAATGCCTTCAGGTTGCTGGGTTCGTTGTTCTACTGGTTTATTCACCACCGACAACAACAGGAATGCTTGGCCGACAATAAGCACGGAGGCCAAGGCCGGAACCCATTGGATTTCAAAGAGAGAACGAAAGGCTGTTTCCACCGTTTGCCACCAGGATGTCGTGGTCGGTTGTGTTGTCTGCCGTTGTTGCGCCTGTTTTTCCTGTTCAATCCGACTCATGAGGGTTGAGAACGCGGCAGGGGATGGGCCAGGGCGTTGTGCTATGCTGGATTTTATCGCGGCTTGCATGTTGTTCACCTCCTGAAGCTCTTGTTGGCACGTGACGCAGCCTTCGAGATGGCTGGTCACCTGTTCCTCCTCCTCAGGCGAGAGGGACTGATTCACATAGCCAGGGAGGAGCATGGCTTCGGTATGGAGTGGTTGTTCGGGTTCCATGTTCTTTTTCTTACAGAATATCTTCGGTCACGCCATGGTGTTGTAAGGTTTTCTTTAGCTGTTGCTTGGCATAGTACACTCGGGTTTTCACCGTATTTACAGGAATACCCAGGAGTTCAGAAATTTCCGGATATGATTGGCCTTCATAAAATGTCATATGGAGAATTTCCCGGTGGTCGGAGGAGAGGTTCATCATGGCTTGATTTGTCAATTCAGCCAATCGGTTTTTGTTTGTTTCTTCAAGGGGCCCATCCTTCGGATCAGGCGATTCCACAATATCTTCAATTGGAATGCCTCCTTTTTGCTGGCCGGTCACTTTCCGCAACCCGTCTACGGCTTTATGATGGGCAATCCCAAAAATCCAGGTGGAGACTTTGGAATGTCCTTGAAAGGTTGTGAGACCTTTCCAGACTGCCAGCATGACTTCCACCAGAATTTCCTCCGCTAAGACGGCATCATTGACCACCGTCATTAAATAATGAAAGACCCGTTTTTCATATCGTTGATACAAGGCTTCAAAGGCGTGTTGGTTATCGGGGACGCAGGCCTTGAGCAGGTCTAGGTCCGTCAGGTCTTGCCAGTGAGTCGCATCCATGAGGCTGTGGGTTCAATCCGTGGGAAAAGGTCTAGGTTTAATAATCCCTTTAGGCAAGAATAGACAGTCAGATAGCGTACTCAAGTCCTTAGCATATGTGAGGGGGGCCTACAAGACAAGAGCGTTGTGCGGTGGCCACATATATATAGTACAAGAAATTCACGAATCCTTGAGACGGCCTTGAGGGTGAGGGCCAAAAAGAACGCATTTGAACCTTTTTCCTTGTTATTCAGACAAACTTCATAACACAAGGTTGAGTGAGGAAACCAAGCAAGATAGACTATTCACTAATAATTGTTCGATTTGATTAAGAGGTTCATCATGAAAACACACAACAAGCTGTCCAGCTTCTTCTTGCTTCTGATTGTCCTGGTTTTTTTGAGTCAGACATTGTTAGCGGCTCTGGTTCCGGCTTTTGGGGCAACGACCAATGCTTCCGTGAAACGGGCTCTCCTTATTGGTATTGGGAAGTATGAAGTGTTACCCCGCCTGCCCGGGGCTAAAAACGATATCAAGTTGGTTCGACAAGTTCTCATATCCCGCTACGGGTTTTCGGACGACAACGTGGAAGTTATCCAAGACGAGGCGGCGACAAGGGCGGGGGTGTTGACTTCCTTAAAAAAGATTGTTCAAGAAGCGGGGCCCAATGATGTGGTCTACATTCATTACTCAGGACATGGTTCGCAAGTCCAGGATTTGAATGGAGACGAACCCGACGATCAATTAGATGAAACGATTGTGCCTCACGATGGTCGCACCGAGGGAGTGCCCGATATTA
>QIDY01000015.1 GCA_003228495.1 Nitrospirota bacterium | reverse complement strand
ACACACAGGGACCTTTTGGATAGTCAGGATAGTCCTCTACAACAATTGCTTCAATAGCCCCCTCAACAATTTCCCGAGCAAACAGGTTATCTGATGATAATTCATCGTATCCATGATCTGAAATCCGCACCTCAAGCTTACGGATCAAGGCTTGGACATTTTCGAGTGTTTTACTCATTTGAATCTTCCATTATTTTTCATGATCCAATGGAACACCTTGGCTGTATAACAATGTTTAGGCGGATCCGCATAAGAGCCGGATCTGCCAATTTCTGTCCGTATAAAACGCCATCGAAATTTCTGAGCAAAACGCCATTTTTGTCGCCGTTTCAATGAGTTGTATCTAAGGGTCTATTTATTGTGGCATCTTATGCGGATCGGCATAACATCACCTCCTTGAATTGGCTCAAAGCCCGTCCAGTGGACTGCGAATACCGGTTGGCTTGCAAACGCCCGAGTTGAGCGCTTTGTCCGGTTTTTTTATTTCTACGATCTCACAGCACCTCCATTGAGTCATGGAGTACAGCAATGACATCAATTTGATCCGGTTTTATGTGATATATGATTCTGTAAGCCCCAACAAAGATTTCTCTGGTCTGATCCATGTCGTATTCTTTGACTCGACGCACAGACATGGGAAGCTCCCCTATCTGTTGTGATTTTCTTGTGATTTGATCAACTGTGCTAAGCGCATATGGGCCAGGATCTGTGCTATGAATGCATATGTAGCCTCCAAATGTCGTTCTGCTGTTTCGGTCCAATGAACCTTCATTCAGGGAGCCCATATTTTTTTCTGATTTCTTTTACATCTTTGGTTCTGCCGGCGTTGCTGTCTTCCATCCCCCTTTCAATGGCTTCCCGCACATAAATTTCGTGCATCAAGTCATCCCACGTTGCATTAGCTGGCAATTGATCCACCAGCTTATGAGCATCTTCTTTTCTGATTACGTTAGACATGAATAGACCTCCACTTGCTGATTAGCAATTGTAGACTGATTTATTGTCGAACAATCATTAGACTGATCCGTATAAGATAAGGCGTTCTGGTTTGCTGTCCGCATAACACGCCTTGTGATTTCTTGCTGAAGACGTGTTAACCCCTTTGCATTCAATGGAGGGCGCATTCATCCATGGGTAAACCCGTGAAGGTCTGTCTTCGACCGCATGGATCATTATCGTCTTCACGTCGCAATGGTCCATAAGCTCCTGGACGGTTCGGATGTCAGAGCCGCCTTCGAGTAGGTATGTGGCGAATGCATGGCAGATTCTTCGCCAATCGACGAAATAAGTCAACACTTCTCCTAAAGCCGTGTTACATTTCTGATTTTTTGGGAGGATGCAATGCTTTCCACTTTAAACGTATCTTCAATCGTTGATTCAGATCGGGGATTGTGACGAGTTCTTTTGGCCATCTGTCTTTATTTTCTGGCAGACATTTCAAGCTTTTCAGGGACTAAGCGATAGCCCATTGCCTGCATGATGGCATTGAGGGTTTCAAGGCTCGGGTTGCCTTGTTACGAGAGCGCATGTTGAATGCCTCGCCGACTCATACTTTTCCCTTGTCATGGGATACAACCCAACATGGTTTTTGAAAACCATCAGCTTATTAGAATTACCATAGTACCCGGAAGTTATATTGCATAGAGGTCATATTCTGGTATCATATGGGTATAGATCAGGGCATAGAAAGAAAGGAATAATGCTCATGCATGTTCGATTTGCAGAAATAGACGATGGCTTTATCAAGTCACAAGTTCAGAACGGGTTTTACACTAATGAAACCGAAGTGGTCAGGGATGCGGTCAGGCGGCTTCGTGAGGAAAAACAAGCCAGGCACAAACACTTTTATGAAGCCGTCATGAAAGGTAATGCGGCGATTGAACGTGGTGATGTCGTACCTTATAGTCGCGATCTCATGGAGGAGATCAAATCAGAGGCAGACAGGCGCGCTCAAAATGGTGAAATTGTAAACAATCCCGATGCCATCCCCGAAAATTTCAAACCTTAGGCTTTCCTTTCCTGCCAGAGCAGACATTCGGGATATTCTTCTTTACACCTTCCAGCACTATGGCAAGCGGCAACAGGATGTGTATTACGCGGCGTTATGCGAAGGGTTGGAACTGATAGGAGCTAATCCCGGCCTTGGGCATCCACGCCCCGATCTTCCCGAGCCGTATAAGGTGTACATCGTCAGAAAACATGTGGTGGTTTACAAGGTAAAACAAGGCATGGTGTACGTTGCCCGTATCCTGCATGCCCGGATGGATTTACCGAATCAGGATATAGATGAGGGTTGATGGTCTGATGCCACTACCATGTGGTGCATATAGTCTCCGAAAATAATCAGTCTTTCCAATACGGTTCTTTGGGTCGAGGCATAAACTCTTCGTTACTCTTCTCAAACTCCAGTATTTTCCCGCCTAAGTAAAACAATTGAAGATTCCTATGAGACTTTCAATGCCTATGTTGTCTTAGACACATCATTGTGAGGTTGTGGTACGACTGTTAGAATCTTCTTCCTTTATGAAGAAGCCGACCTCCAATGCTTGCTGATATTGTGCTGCCGGGACGGCGATTTCAAGTTTTTACCTATCAAGTCCCTCCACACCTCTTATCTCAGATCCACGTCGGGAGTCCGGTCACGGTGCCGTTAGGAGCGACGGTGGTGCCAGGGCTGGTGGTCAGTGTGTTTGAGCAACAACCGGAGTCTTCTCCTCAAGAGCGGTTTCATCACACTTCATTACGCGCCATTCTTGCTGTGGAAACGGAATCCGACCAGGCTCCCCTTGGGCACAACCTGTTCCAGCTCGTGGAGAAAATTTCGGCATATTATCTTGTCCCGCTTTCAGCTTGTTTACGGCTCATCGTGCCTCCTCATGTTGTGAAGGTGATCAGGCGTGTTTTCCTCACGGAAGAGGGGCGTGCCGCGTTAGTGAATCGATCACTTTCAGATAATGTCCAGGCCGTGCTTCGAAAATTGGAACGTGCACCCAAGGGGTTGCTTCGTTCCTCTTTAACTCACGTGATACAAAATGCTTCCGCCACGCTGACCTCTATCAAAAAGAAAGGGTGGATCGTTGAGCGGACGATGGTACCTTCCAGTTCCCATACAAGGAATCAGGGAAGTGCGAGTCGCCCAGGGAAAGAGCCCTCGCCCCCCGTTTTATGGGACCTGCTTGATCAACAAGACGAGAGCGCCTTAGCACCTCTTGCTGAACAACTGTCGTTTGTGAATGGAGAGTCTCGCTTGTGGAACACAATCACTGATGCGTTAAAAGCCGGCGGGTTCCAGGAAACGACTGTGGTGAGTGCTGAGTCGTTACGACAGAACCTTCTTTTGAAGACGATCCAGGCTATTTGTAAACAGGGAAAACAGGGGATCGTGCTGGTGCCTGAGGTTCATCAAGCGGAAACGTTGGGTGGGCATTTGCGTAAGGTCTGGAACGATCAGGTTGAAATATATCATGGCCATCTTTCATCGGGCGACCGTTCTGCCAGGTGGGAACGGATCCGTCAGGGTAAGGACATGATCGTTGTGGGGACGCGATCAGCGCTGTTTCTGCCTCTTCCCGATGTCGGTCTCGTGTGGGTGGAGCAGGAAGAGGATTCCTCTTACAAGGACGAACATCTTCCCTATTATCATGCACGGGATGTGGCACGGATGCGCGGAGAAGTCGACGGGGCTCTCGTGGTGTATGGTACCACTCGCCCGTCCTTGGAAACCTATACGCGCTTTCGAGGGCAGATCGCTTTTTCCACGGAATCGTCCGGCTCCCCTGTTCCGTCTATGGAGATGGTCGATCTGGGAGCACTGCCTCTTGGAACTACGCTGTCTCCCATTCTACTGGCCGGTATGACGCACGCGTTGGACGCGGGCCAACAAGTCATTCTTCTCCTCAACCGCAAAGGATTTTCTCGAGCCCTGATCTGTCGGGATTGTGGGCAGGCACCCAATTGCATGAAATGTGGGGTCACCTTAAAGTTGTTTCACCGTCCAACTCGTTTGGTGTGTTCGTATTGTGAACGGAGTCAGTCAGCTCCTGAAGTCTGTCCGGCCTGTCAGGGGACGATCTTTCGGTTTTCAGGTATGGGCACGCAACGACTGGAGGAGGAGCTTGCGGGCCTTTTCCCTTCATGTTCCATCGCCCGGTTTGACCGTGAGAACGTCAAGACTGCGGGAGAAGCGACGAGGATCTTGCAACGATTCCGTCATAAGGAGATTCAGGTGCTGCTTGGAACAGAATTCTTGCTGCACCAATCAGCTCCACCGACTGCAAAGTTGATTGCCTTTCCTCAAGCCGATCTCGGTCTGCATATTCCGGATTTTCGTTCTGCCGAACGCACGTTCCATATGCTATCGAAAGCCGTGGCATTAGCACAGGATAACCATCAACCCGGACAAGTCATTCTTCAAACCCGTATGCCGACTCATCACGTGCTCAAGGCGATTCACCAACATGAACCATGCGTGTTTTATGAACAGGAACGGGAGCTGCGAGAAGCCTTAGGGTATCCTCCCGCCACGCATCTCATTCTGTTGGTTGTCATGGGGGCGCAAGCCGGTCGCGTTCAACGGGTTGTGGATTTCTTAGGCCAGCAGTTGGCTGGATGCGGCTTGGTTGGGGCATCACTTTCAGAAGGAAGGGGAACACTGAGATTACCCATGGTCTTGGGGCCGATGACCTCTAAGAAGCCAGGGGGCCTGAAAAAGAATAGAACGCTTTTTCTCATCAAGACGGCTGATTTACAAGACACTCAACGACATTTTCGAGAGATTCAGCGAGAGTTCAAAAGACAGTTTGCCAAAGAAGCGGTCATAGGTGAAATCAACGTCGATCCTATTGAAATTCAATAGAATCGCGCGCGAGGCAAAGTTATTTATGGACAGACCCTTACCGGGATTTCTTTTTTTTTGATCTTTTCTTCGGGGCCGAAGATGAAGATGATGGTTCCGGAAAAGAAGAGTGGATGATGGGTCCGCGGGTGCGCTTGAAAATCCCGTAGGCAAACGTCATCCAAAACACGCCCGAGAAGAGGCCAAATAAGACAGCCGTAAAAATCCGTTCCATTTCTTCGAGCGGTGGTTCAGGACCCAATTTTTGCAGGTCGGCCATTTGCATCATGGGCCACGCAATACTTTCTACACCCAACAACAATGTGCAAATAGCCCAGATGTATCCCTTCGAAGGGCATTTCCAGGCCAGCAGAATCGCCAGAATAATTCCCACCGCAACCCCAATTGGCACGGGTAGGGCGCCAATCAAGAGCCAGAGTCCAACAGTGACAGCTAGGCTACCTAATACCGCATTCAATTGATGCCACAGATTGTCATTCATTCCTATTAAATCTCTGAAAGTCCAGGCAAGGCTGCCAACCTTATCACAGACCTTCGTCACCCGGCATCTTGATACGCAAATTAGTGATTTTATCGCCCAATGTCGGCGAGGGGTTCGGACGTGATGGTGTAGTCTCCGCGAGGATTGTCTGTGAATGTATTGGATTGGTGTAGTTCCTCTGGTTTTGGCGTGGGTTCGCAGTCTGGAGTCAGCACGGCTCCCCAATGCGCGTTTTTCTCAAACGTATTCTCAAGAATGAGCGCCTGAGCTTGAGAAAAAAGCAGGAGCCCACTCAGCATGTTGTCCCGGCATACGTTTTTGATGATGTCCGGACGAGTTCCTTGATCACGGGCTGCAATGCCGAAATGATGGTTGCCAAAACACTGATTCTCTCGTAAGTAAGGTTGAGCACTTGCAAAGACAAACAGGCCGGATTCCCGATTGTGACAAATTTCGTTGGCTAGTAATGTTGGACGGCAATTGGGCCCATAAATCACCACACCGGACAACAGGCCTTCCGTGGCCCGACATTGTGAGATTGTGCAGGTCGAATCTAAAATATTCATGGCCGAATGCTGGTCGCTGCCGACATAGCGAAACGTAATTCCAGTAATCTTTCCGCCGGTTACTCGTTGCAGGTAGCAGGGGCCACTTCGTCGACTGAAAATGGTGACCTGATCGCGACCGGCTCCGATGAGATAGATTGGTCGTTCAGTGATCACCAGCCGATCTTCATAAATACCCGGTCGGATGAAAATTTGATCATTGGGTTCGGCGTCACTTAATGCCTCACTGGGAAGAGCAAAGCACCCAGGCTGGCTTGGCCCCACCATCAATGTTTTTCCCCCAAGCGGATTCGGGAGTGGTTCAGTAAGAGGGGGTGGTTGCATACTCAAAATATTCCGTCCATAAGTTCTTGAGGTTCTCTGTGCAACAGGAAACAAGCGATTCTTGTTGTATCACATTTGTAGTGACATCTCATCCTTGAAATCCTAAGAGAATTTTCTTGAGGATGTGTGAGAAAAGAGATCGTTACAGAAAAATGTGAATAGGCAAAGAAAATAGAGAGGAAAGGGTTAAAACCTCGGTAGCCATTTGACGAGGCGTTCGAGAAGTTTCAAGGCCCGTCGGGGAGTTGGCAAAAGGCATGATAGGCGGCTTCGACGTGTTCTTCTGGGTTTTTCAGAAAGGAGGAAATTACAGCGGGATACTGCTGGTGAGAAGGAAGTATGGCGGTAAGTACAAATGTACGAGGGAATAGCAGTAAGGGGAGGTGGTTGGATCGTTAGTTATTCTCGAAGGCTTGCCGAGTGGCAAACACTTCTCCGGGATGGATGAGCAACATACAATTTCCATCAACCGGATCTTTGTGGAATAACGCGAAGGTGAGGCAAAGCTGTGGAGTGGGTTCAGGGTCAAATTCCAATAAGACAGGGATATCTACCAAGGGCGTGGGTTCCTTAAGACTCGCGAGGCGAAGCCGCACGGCCACCAAGATGTCACGTAACCGCGAATGAATGCGGTCTTCCGTGAAATCGGGAGACGACGTAATGTACTGCTCCCACAAAGGATTGGTCATGCCGACGCAAAAGTCCAGTCCGATACTGTGGGCCAGTGGTGTCACATCTCTGAGGATTCCTGATTCCACCGCTTCCTTTCGAGATCGAATCGTGAGTTGTTTCAGTTCAGCCGGGATTTCTTGAGAAGAGGGGCCCGGATCAGATTCCAGGAATTCTCGTGTGTCCGTTGTGGAGGAACTATCTGGTTTTTCTATCAGGGCCGGCAGAGGGGCCTCAACGGAAATCTGAAGTCCAGAAGGGTCTTTGCCAAGGGCTTGGATTATACCTTCATAGACCGATTTAGCCGAATCTGTCCAATTATCATCTTGGGGTATACCACGAAAGGCAGCTTCCGAAGCTTTCTTTTCGTCATGGGTCAAGG
>QIDY01000336.1 GCA_003228495.1 Nitrospirota bacterium | reverse complement strand
GACATAGCGCTATCAAACAGAGAAACATTCCGATCAAAGGTGTCCGTGGCATACAGATTCTCCCTTTCCTGAATCTATATAGGGATTGTTGAAAAAAGCCGCCAGCAGCGTTCAAGTCATTTTGCCATACGTACGTACTGGGAGTACGCTCCACGCGCCAACACAAAGGGGGCACCCTGCGGGATTTCGCAAGCAATCCGCGGCCTTGCTGGACCTGGCTTCGCCGAAGCGGCTTCGCGCAGGCGAGCGGACTTTTTTGACCATTCCCGTCGGCTGCTGATATCGATGTCTCCAAGGGCAGGTATGTGCCATGGGATAGAGATATCCAACAGTCCCATAAACCAGAGAATCGAGAGATCAATTGACAGCCCTAAGAGGCCACCGATATAGTCTTTTCACGTTTTTTTGAATAAATTCAAATGTTTTCATTGTACACGGATTTTTAAATTTATCCAAAGGTAGCACACATGCCCCAACAAGAAACCGCCTATTCCCTCGATCAAATCGGCTACACTCTCGTGAGATTTAATAGTACAGGAATCTTTGAAACTCATAAGGATCACATGGTCGATCCCTATGTCGCGACACGAATGCACAAAGTCCCTCAGGTGGAAGGCATTCAATATGCTCCACAGACCCTTAATCCTGCTCATCAGGATACCACCAAACTTCTCCCGTGCTTAGTGGTACTGCATGATCAATGGGGCCTCACCTCCCCTATCCAAGATTTGGCAAAAGGGCTGGCCTGCCATGGCTACATTGTATTAATCCCTAACCTCTATGGACGCCAAGGCGGGATGGTCACAGCCAACGAAGAGGTGGCTCAAGCTCTCATGGAGCGACTCAATGAGCCACAGGCCCTTCAGGACATCAATGCCTGTTTTGAATATCTCAATTGCAATCTCACAGAAGACAAGCTACTGGAACGAACCGTCCGCAATGCCCATGCTGTGGTAGGTTTTGGTATGGGGGGGACATTGGCTATTAAGACAGCCACGCATCGGCGTCGACTGCAAGCCGCCGTGGCCATCGGCGGCACTCTGCCTTCCGACCCTGAAACGGCACAAGGACTGCATTGTCCTCTCATGCTGCAGCAAGCGGGACAAACCCCGCAAGCCTCACCGGAAGAACTCGAACACTTTTGTCAAACAGCCAAAGAAGCCGGGAAAATCGTCGATGTACATACCTATACGGATGCATCGCCTGGATTCTGGTATCCCAACTCGCAACATTATCAGGCTTCCGATATGGAAAAAGCCTTACAAAGATCGTTAGACTTTATCAGCAACCTGATCAAAAAATCTTAAGCACCCCATCATGCCTATTCCTCAGTACATCGACCTGGGTTATTCCCCCAACGCTTCTCTCAGATAAATACCCTTTTGGGGAACCATCATGTCTTTCCACCTACCACGGAAGTGGCTGACCATCTCTTTCTTTATTTTTCTCTACTTCTTCAATCTAGGGATTCTTTCAACGGCACATGCACAGAACGTTAGCTTTGACCACCCGTGGAAGCTTCTTGAAAAACATCGTCAAAATATTCTGAACATCTCTTCTGATAAAGAAGCCTTGAAATTCGGCCAAACCTTCATTCCTCATCAGCGACCAACCCAGCCTACGCCTACGCACCGAAAACCATCTCGAGGCCGGCAAGCATCGCATCCCATTCCCCAAGAGATACAAACATCCATCACAACATTTCTGGCTGCCATGGCAACTATAGGATATGTCCAGCAATTTCGTACGGTCCCTGAAGCTTCCGTGACTGCACAACTCTTTCCACAAATCTTCCCGCCGGACTCCGAACTTCAATGGATCTTTTCAAAACCTTCACTAGATGGATTCAAGGATTTCGTGAGATTCCAAAAAGCATTGTCGTCCTGGCCCAAGCAAGAACCAGAGGGGGGGGCTCAAGATAATGATTTTTTTCAATTTGCCAAATTTTACGACCAAATCGCGTTGAACTCCGATAGCCAAATGTGGATACGCCTCTTTACCGATCTCGGCGTCCAAGGCCTCCAATCCAGATTAGAAGAATATTGGCAACAACATGCCCCGCAAGACCTTCAGCAGCCCATTTCCGATTCTCAAAAACAGTCCTCTATTCAGCATTATGTCGAATCCAGGCTGTTCCCTATTTTTCACGCCCACCTTCTCACTCAAGCCCTACAGATTGAGGTTCAAGCTTACGACGTCGCATGGAACACATGGCATCAGATTCAAGAATGGCAGCAACAAGAACAGACCAATCACGCAATGATGAGACTCTGCGGTACCTGGAAATGGATCATTCATAACCACCAAAACCATGGCGACCATAAAACCACCATGACGTTTATCTCACCAAACCAATCTACTCCCTCACAAGTACAGCCCTCTTCAATTCTCATTCACGGAGATACGGTCTATCTCAAATGGACCTTTCCTCAAGGCATCCAAGAAGATAGTTTATTACTCAGCAACCGCGACTCACGACTCGAAGGGACCTTCACAAACTCCTTAGGACCACACGGCAGCATTTCCGGCAACCGACTTTCGCCCTGCCGGGACTAGCATCTTTCCGTTCCCCTCTCGTTTGATTTCGCTTCTTCTTCGACCGAAAAGGTGTACAATAGAGGAAGAAGGGAAGGACCACCCGATGGCTTCTCATGATGTCTTAGAACCTTCCATCCGTCGGTTTGGGCAGTCACTCGCCGAGCACGCCCACCACCATACCCCAGGATTCTTCGACCACCGCTGGTGGACCACTCTCCTTCTGGATTGGGGAACACGAGACGAGCAGTTTAAAATTCAATTATTCCGTTTTATCGATGTCCTCCCCGCCCTCCATACGAATGAGCAATTTATTCGTATCCTAAAAGAGTATTTTCAAGATCTGCCAACGCTCCCGACTACTTTACGCTGGCTCCTAACCCATTTTTCTACCCATACCGTGACCGCTCAGATGGGCACCCGGATTGTACGACGGCAATTTTTGAAAATGGCCTACACCTTTATGGCTGGAGAATCCGTCAAGCAAGCCCTGCCAATGCTGACTCATCTTTGGGAGGCCAAATGTGCCTGTTCCATTGATTTACTCGGAGAGGCCATTGTCAGTGAAATGGAAGCCGAACAGTATCACCAACGTTGTCTACACACTCTTGAGCACTTGCAACCTATCGCCCAATCATGGGAGAGCCAACCAATTTTGGAAACCGATCACCTTGGGTCTCTCCCCCGTATTCAGCTCTCAATCAAACTTTCGGCACTCTATTCGCAATTCGACCCCATTGATCCTGAAGGCAGTTATCAAGGGCTGGCTCCTCGCCTGCGTTCTATCATCGATCTGGCACAAACCTTACCTGCATCGATTACCTTCGATATGGAACAGGCCGAATTCGAGCCGCTTATTCTCTCTGTCTTTACCCGCTTATTTTCCGAGCCGTCTTACCGACATTTTCCGCATGCGGGAATTGCCGTACAAGCCTATCTCGCCCATTCCCACCATACCCTCGACACGTTGCTGGAATGGGGGAAAAAACGACCCGCTCCATTCAGCATTCGTCTCGTCAAAGGCGCCTATTGGGACTCTGAAGTCATTCGCTATCAACAACGAGGCTGGGCTATACCCGTGTATATGAAGAAAACGGCCACTGACGCCAATTATGAAACCTTAGCCCAACACATCATCGAGCACCGCTCCTTTATTCGTCCGGCCTTTGGGTCTCACAATATTCGTACCCTCGCGTACATCCAAGCTCTTGAAGAATCGCACCACGTTCCACCTGGCACATTTGAGTATCAAATGTTGTATGGCATGGCCGAGCCGTTACGTGACGCCATTATCAAACAAGGATATCGACTCCGTGTCTATACACCAATCGGAGAACTCCTTCCCGGCATGGCCTATTTGGTACGACGGCTGTTAGAAAACACGTCAAATGAAAGTTTTATCCGCCGACAATATGAGACCGCCACATCCTTCGATCAACTCCTGTCGCCTCCAAAAGATAAGGAACGCCATGAACCAGATGTGGTCATTCCCACCGCCCGGACCACTCCCGACCTCTCAGAAAACCAGAAGACTTTTCTCAACGAACCACCTACCGACTTTTCTCAGGAAGAAACCCGTCACGCTCTCGCCAAAGGCCTCGCGGATATTACGCCGCTCTTAGGACAAACCTATACGTATCCTGTTGCTGCGGGTATCGTGTGTGAGGGTTCCAAACTCGTCTCCATTAACCCGAGCTTCCCCGAACAAGAGATTGCGCGCTTCCCCACGGTAGCCTCAGACCAGCTGCACGCCATTATTCAATCCGCACAAAGCCGGTTTTCCTATTGGAAGTCTGTCGATTCCCACACAAGGGCAATGGTGTTATTCCGCACGGCGGAGCTCATGCGAGACCAACGGGCAACACTCGCAGCATGGGAAATTTTCGAGACCGGCAAACCCTGGCGTGAAGCCGATGCTGATGTGGCAGAGGCCATCGATTTTTTGGAATGGTACGGGAGGGACATGCAACAATTGGGGAAGCCCCTCAAACTCGGCCATGTCCCCGGGGAAGTGAACCTTCGAACGTATCTGCCAAGAGGACTAGCCGTCGTCATCGCCCCTTGGAATTTTTCCTTGGCCATTCCAACCGGCCTGGTCGCCGCAGCACTTGTCACCGGCAACATCGTTCTTTTTAAGCCATCCGAACGTTCGCCAATGATGGGCCACCACCTTATTCGCTTACTCCAAGAAGCAGGCCTACCCGAAGGAATCGTGCACTTTCTTCCTGGTGGCCCTGACATCGGACAAACCTTGGTCAAGCATCCAGGGATTCATCTCATCGTCTTCACGGGATCACAAGCGGTCGGGATCAATATTATTCAAGAAGCCAGTCAACTTGTTCCCGACCAACAACATATCAAGCATGTCATTGCTGAAATGGGTGGTAAAAACGCGATTATTGTGGATGAAACAGCCGACCTCGATGAGGCCGTTACAGGCGTGCTCGCGAGCGCAACCAGCTATCAAGGCCAGAAATGTTCGGCATGCTCTCGCGTGATTGTTCTGGCAGACGTGTATGCGGTCTTTCTGAAACGGCTCAAAGACGCGGCCCTCAGTATTCCTATAGGTCAGCCCGAGCAGGCCAAAAATCGAATGGGGCCGCTCATTGACCAACGGGCGTTTCAACGGATCCGTCAGTACGTCGAACGCGGGAAAAAAGACGGCACGTGCATTCTCGATCGTCAAATCGATGGACCAGGATATTTCCAGGGCCCCGTCATTTTGGCCGATCTACCCCTCTCTCACCCTGTCGTGCAAGAAGAAATATTCGGGCCGGTTATTGTGGCCTTCAAAGTCTCGACTATTGCTGAAGCGATAGAGGCAGCCAACGATTCGCCATATGCTCTCACCGGCGGTATCTACTCCCGAAGTCCGGCAAACATCCAACAGACTCAAGAGGGCTTTGATGTCGGAAACTTCTATATCAACCGACCAATTACAGGGTCATTGGTGGGAAGACAACCCTTTGGCGGGCACCGACTCTCTGGAATCGGACATAAGGCGGGAGGACATGGCTACCTGGAGCAATTCATGGTCGAGAAAGTCACCACGGAAAACACGCTCCGACGAGGATTTGCGCCCACGCAATGACACCACATCGTTGGCTAAGGGTCCGTCACGAAATAACCGGTACAATTATACCGGTTATTTCGTGACGGACCCCAACTTCACTTTCTCTAAAACTTCCGTCACTTCAACCACCCTTTCATTTTCACTTCGGAACGAGGGAATCGTCTGACGTTCAATATATTTCAAGAGACCCACACCACGCGCAAACCATACGGTCATCGTATCGGTTCCTCGAATCGTCTTTCCACTTTCGGATAAATGCACGTGCATCGTCATTTTGGCTTCCAAGCGAATCGCATTGAAATAGGTTCCGGCAGGCACCGTCATCCTCTCTGGCTCTTGGACAAACGAGACCGCTTCAATATCCACTTTTTCGGTCTCGCCATCTCGATCGATGTCCATGCCTAAATCCAATCCCTGCCGATTAAATTGCTTAAACGAGCTGGGGATTTCCAGGGGAAACCGCACAATTTGATACGGCACCAGCTGCCGCTCTAACATCGTTCCAGGCTTGGATCCATAATAGCGAATCCCTGCCGCATCACGACGATAATAACTATCCGACGGTCCTTGATTACCAGGATTCGTATCGTGGAACACCGTCACCTTCACCCCATCTATAGTTTCTTCCCCCATCACATTGGACACATTGGAAAACTGAGTGTCCTTCTCAGCAATCCGAACCATCCCTCCTTCGATCATCCTGCCACGATATACCCACTCATTCCCCACCTGATCGGGAAAATACTCATGTACGTTTTCGACCACGAAGGGAGAAGAATCAGCAGAATAGGCATAGGTAGAGAGACTCATCCACAAGAAACAAAAAAGGAAAACCCTATAACTTCGCCAAAGGAATGAGGGAGATATGGAGGGATACGTCATAAATAACAAGATACTTTGAACCTATCACAGCACATTCAATCCCAGCAAGGTAACATAAAAATGCCATCAATATCGTCACGCAAAAAGAAGGAAAAGAAGACGGCTTATTCAGCGCCTCTATTCGAAGAAAAGGTGAGACCCTGAAAGTATGGGGTGAAAATCTTTTATGGTTCCTCAGGACAGGAACTTCACGCCGTTAAGGTGGTTGAGACTATAAAATTTTCTATTACCCGGTAAAACTGATATAATACGGATCCGTTACTACCACTACCAGAGAAGACTATTCTTTCTCACTCATTGAGAATATTGCTTTCCCAATTGCTTCTGAGGAAAACGATCAGGTAGCATCTTCTGGATATTTCGCCGTAACATCCTTACATCGTGCATAAATTTGGATGCCACCACCCTTCTTTCCCTAGGCTAGTAAAATAACCAGCAGCAGCCCCTTTTCCCCTAACATAAAGGAATCGGATCCTATGAATCTGTTGTTCACCAAACGAAGACTCACGCTGTTCCTCATGTTTTCTCTTTCCACTTTTCTCATTGGATGTGCCGCAACCCAAGTTGCATTGGAAAAGAAAGACCTGAAAGTCCAAACCAAGATGTCTAAATCCATTTTCCTTGACTTGGATAATCAAATTGAAACATCAGCATTTATCCAAGTCAAAAATACCTCGGATAAGGATATCGACCTTACCAATGCTCTTAAACAGGCCGTTCGTAAACAGGGCTATACTCTGGTCGAAAGCGCCAAAGAAGCGGCTTACATTTATCAGTGTAATATCCTGTATGTGG
>QIDY01000273.1 GCA_003228495.1 Nitrospirota bacterium | reverse complement strand
TCATGGTGCCCTTCGGATTCCCTGGCCTCGGCATTTTTGGCCTCTTCCTCACGGATTTTTTCAATATTGTCCGTTAAGGCGTACATATAACCTGGGTAATAATCCAGCCATTGATTGAGGGTAATTTCAACGTTAATGGCCGAAATATCATAATGACGAACTGGGGCTGTTTTGGGACAGAGCCCTCCACCTTTCATGGCCACCGGTTCCACTTCAGATTCCGATGCTAAGAGGTAGTTCCCCTTGCCTGCACCATATTGATGCATCGTTGACATAGTATTAAAGGCTCCGGCATTGGGGCTTCCAGCGGTTTCCTTTTCAATCTGCTGCATCATTTTTTCATGCTGTTTTTCTACAAGGGCGGCACGCTCTGCGCGGCCTTCAATGGAATTTTCCACAATGGTCTGACCCTTGAGCTTTTCAGCCCATGCAGGGGTATCCTGGTGAGTCATACCTGTCTTGTGGACCATTGTTTCGTGGGATTCTCCGGCCAAGAGAGTCCCAGCCGAAAACAGAGTGATCCCTCCGACGAGTAAGCCTAGAGATAGGAATGTGACGGCATTCCGAGTTTTTAAATAAAACATGGACCGGCCTCCTTAAAAAAAATAACCTACCAATTACTCATAATTTTTCGAATCGATCGGGCAATTAGACGCATTTTCCCCTGAATCGGGAGACCGAAAATTTACTCAAAACAATTCGGCCTGTCAAGTCCAACCGACATCTCATTGATTTCATGGCATTTAAACAGAAACTTGGATAGGAATAATGACGAGAAATTGTCGAGAAGTGAAAAGTAAGGAGTGAGAAGCAAGAGGAGGGGGAAAAAGGGGGAAAGCGAGAATGCAGGAAGGACTTGTCTTCCCTCCTGCTCCTCACTTTTTACTTCTACCTTTTCACTTTTTACTTCTCAAAGGTGAGCAACTAAGTTGGCAAATTGTTGTTGCCTGGAATTCCGTTGTGAATCTTTTTTCCGTCAACATTTACAACCGGAAGAACCTCAATAGTCGTCCCAACAAGAAATACCTCATCGGCTTTATGAAGCGCGGCAAGGGTGATTTGCCCAAATTGGACTTTCTGCCCCTGCTCATCGGCTAAATTGATGACATGTTGCTGAGTAACCCCGGACAACACGAAATGATTCCGTTCGGGGGTTCGAAGCTTCCCATCTTTCACAATAAAAATATTGCTGGTGGCGCCTTCGATTACGAACCCATCCCTCGTAAAAATGGCTTCGAACACCTTGGCTTCTTGGGCCTTCTGTTTTGCCAACACGTTGGGAAGAAGATTTAAGCTTTTAATGTCACACCGATCCCAGCCCAGCGAATATCAGGAACAGTGATGACTTTTACTCCCTGGCTGGTCAACTCAATCGGAAGAGCGTTCATTTCTCGAAATGAGAGAAAAACGGTAGGTTCCGTCTCTACAGGAAATCCATGTTCACGGGGGGCCACGCCTCTGGTTATTTGAATATATATTTTGCCTTCGGCATATCCACTCTGCTGAAGACCGGTCAGAAGAAGGCGGTGAAAAGTTTCCGGCTCAAAAGCAAAAGGTAGCTGAATTTCCTTTGCACTCCGGGCCAGGCGGGTACAATGCTCATCCCAAAAGGCGGGCACCCCATGGTAGGCACGGACTACTTCATAAATGCCATCACCAAAGAGAAACCCGCGATCGTCAGGGGAGATAGAAATCTCTTCTAGAGGGGAAAACCGACCGTTAAGGTAGCCAATATCCGGCATGCGATATTACATTTAGGAACGATCAAGTACGGTCACTTCGAACACCCGGCGGTCTTCTGCGGTAAATTTCCAGGCCATTCGCTTGCTAAACTCTAAACAGTGTTTTCCGATTTCCAACGCCTGAAACTCAAAAGAACGGCGACCGGAATCAACTGCGTTATTACTGACCGTACGAAGAAACTCATCCTCGACCAGCGAAAGAACCTTGGGATCATAGGTGGGGACCCATTGTTCTCCACGAGTGCGATCTTCCCATAAATGGATATGAAAGGTTTCGGATTTGGACGTCTGAATGGGCTTCGTCTCAATTTGATCCGTATTCATACATTTTCCTTTTTTCTAAATCATCGTTTCGCATTCGCAAAAGAATGGTTATTCACCCGTGAGCCAATCACGTTTTTGGGGGCAGACAAACACCCGACCCTTATCGACTTGCACATCGTAATTCACGACACAGTACCCTCCCCCATCCGGTCCGAATCCTGTCCGAATATCAAACTGCTGATGATGCCAAGGGCAAGATACCACAAACCCCTTGAGCCTGCCTTTGCCCAATGACGCCCCTTGATGGGGACAAATATTATTAATGGCAAAACACCGATCGTCGATACGGAACACAGCCAAGCTCTTGCCTTGTACTTTAAAGACACGTCCTTTTCCTTGGGGAAGATCTTTAAGGTTGGCGATAAAAACATAGCCCTCTTTGGGAATCGCCGGTTCGCGTTGTTTAACGTCCATAACTCAGGGTCTTACACAGGCACCATGGTGCTTTATGGTGCTTTAAGGGATAAACAAGGTAAATTTCAGTTTATTGCCAACAGCAACCTTTTCCCGAGCAATGAATCCGGCATTGGACTCAATGATATATCGAGCGTCGTTCGGCGGAGGACCATACCATGGGCAGGGAGTATCGAAGCATGGAGGGACATCTTTTTCCACATGCACAACAATTTTACTTTCATCCACCCATATTATATCAATCGGAAATTGAAACTCCTTTGTCCATACTCGATGAGAACCCGATTCCCCAAAAATATAGAGCATCGCCTCCCCTTCAGGCAGGTTCGGTCTAAAAGCCAATCCAAACAAGAGTTTTTCCGGAGTATCCGCAACTTCAGATTGAAGGACTCCACCGCCGGGAAAATTCACATTGATGACTTGTGTTTGTCCAGGCGAATTAAATAAGAGCGCTCCCGAAATAAGTAACAGCGCCATGATCAAAAGGAAAAATATGCGCTTTTTGTTGGTTCCATCCTGAGATTTTAAGAACGGTATCATAGCTCAATAACCCACATCTCTCTTTGTGAAACCCAATTTCATAAATGACACCCACAGTAATACCTTTGCCAAGGCATGCCAATCCTGTACAATTTACCTAGTAGACAAACCGTAGTACAATATCATTTAGATTTGTTTCTTTTTTGCCGAAAAAGACATGAATGGGGTAAAAAGGCCTTAAGGAAAGTTTTTCACACCTATCTCTCTTACCATGGAGGATTCACATGCGCTACCTCCCGATTATCGCTTTTTCATTGTCGTTCGTTTTTTCTCCTACTGTCAGCGAATCCGCTTACCCTAACGTATCTTTAGCTATCGACCAATTTGTCTCACAGGTTTATCCGAAAGGGAGTCATTACTTTTGGGTTATCAATGATACAACATCCGATTTTTCAAATGAAATCCTTGTGGATATCAACACTGCACTCCAAGTCCATTCAGAAGAGGATCCACAGCCCAATCGCTTCTTACTTCTTCTGGTCAAAGGGGAACTAATTGGTGCCCAACATATCCCCTTGGGGGCGAAAGTTGATTGCCACAGTGAGGAGAAGGAAATCTAAGGCGCCTCCCCTTTCACTAAATTCTACCAGCAAAAATAATCCAAAAAAAAAGGCCCCGTTCCTAAATAGGAACGGGGCCTTTTCACATCACCTAGAAAACTCTTGGGATCAATACTATTTTTCTAAACCTACTTCTGAATCATGAGTATTCCACCAATATGCCCTGGATGCAACTGACACTTATACTTCAAATTCCCTGCAGCCGTGACATAGGTAAGGTCGCTCATGGGAATACCAATATACTTGGTTTCCCCAGGCTTTACTACAGTTTGAACATGCATAGAAGTTGGGGCTGCATATGGAGAGTCAGCCGATAAATCAAAGCCATGCTCCTTCTTTGAATGATTGGTGACCGAAAGGAGAACGGGCTCTCCAAAACGGGCCCCACCAGTTCCTGCATTCTTGAGATCCAAAAGTGCCAGTGGGGGATAAATGATTTTCGTCCCACCGATTTCAAACATGTGGAACGCAATGTCCACGCCCATCGTCTTAAAATTATGACCAGAGACAGTGCCGGTTTCGAGGTCACCATAAGCCACACCACCTGACTGTAACGCCCATACAGCAGAAGAACCGGCTACAACTAACACCGCACTTAAAAGGACGGATAGAAGCACTTTGTGCATCGCCCACCTCCTCATGAGAAGCTTGTTGATAATAAAAGATTTACCTAACAACGCAAGACAATTTTCGTTATTGATGACACTAGTTCCATTACGAAAGAGCAATGTTTATAGCATATGGCATTATGTGAAGCAAGAAGATTTTTCCGACTGCCAGATTGAATCATATCAACCCTGAAAAATTCCCAATAAATTCAAGGCCTCGCCACCACGAGAATCAGTCAACCTCGATTACCCCAACTAACTTTAACTGCGTATATTCTGCACTATAATTCCAATCCATTTCGTTTCGATTCCTCCCCATTTCAATTCCGGCCGAATCTAGAAGAGCCTGTTCAACCAGAATAGGGCTATGAAAATGAATGGCCAAGGCAATCGCATCCGACGACCGACTATCAAATAATTGTACGCGTCCGCTATGCAATAAAGTCAGAGTGCCGTAATACACTCCATCACGAAGGGTAACAAAGACCCGCTGGACCTGAATGTCATACGAGCTCAGGATTGATTCCATTAAATCATGTGAGAGAGGACGCGCAAACTTTTTCCCGGAAAGGGCGCCTTGGATAGAACCAGCCACTGTGGGATCAACAAAGACCGGAATCGCTCGTTCACCAACCTTCAGAAGAACGACCGGCCCGGTGGGCAGAACTCTCACTTCTACCTTCTCAATTTTCACTTCTCGTGAAACAGCCCACGCATAATTCTGTTTCTCAGCCCATAGGCTTACAAATACCAGAATTAAGAGGGCACAGGAACAATACGATAAACGAGTTCTCATTAAGACCTCCTCAATCGACCCTTTTGTCTATACCGATTGCCATCGGACTGAATGAATCCACCGGTGAATCGCCATGGCTTACTTTTCTGCAATAAAGAGCCCCCAAAGGAAGTCGCCTTGCTCACAGAACTGAATTTTCTTGTCCCACCGATTCACCAGATAGTCAAAATCGCTCTCGGAAAATTCTCGAAAGAACTGATTACTGGTGGTAGTTAAGTTCTCGAGTTCGTCTCGAAGAGAATCAATGAACGCCTTCGTATGATCTTCAATCCGTATGTCCTGAAATCCAGCCGTTTCCAACGTTTGGCCATAGGTGTCTAAATCTTGAAGATGATAGTGGCAATCACCCAAATACGTCATAAACGATTTCGAAAGAGGTCCCTTCCCTTTACAGAAGTCCGTAATAAAGAGCTGCCCGCCAGTGTTTAGGGATGCATACACATTTTTCCAAACAAGGTCTTTTTCCGGAATATATAAAATACAGTCCCGGGTCCAGGCTAAATCGAACGTATCTTTCGGAAGTATAGCGGTTCGGATATCTCCCTGTTGAAAGGAAACGCAAGGAAGCTTCTTTTCTTCTTTCCGTTCCATACTGATGTCAACCATTTCTTGAGAAAAATCCAAGCCGACCACATTGGCACCATAGCGCTCGGCAAAATAAAAGGTGGCTCCACCTAAACCGCTGCCAATGTCGAGAATCTTCATCCCTTCCCGCATGCGAAGCATTGAACAAAACGCCTCCACGGCTTCAATACCCCCAGGGCTTTGGAAACCTTCTCCGTACATGCGTTCAGAGCGCAATATGCTTTGTCTCGAGTAGCGATTGGCTTCCTCTTCGGGTTGCAGTTCTAGTCGCTCAGGGTGTGTTACTTGAGTTGTCATGTTTATTTCCTCCTCCTTTCACTATTTTCTGGCAAAAATGAAGGTGGTCTGTCCAACGCGCTTTCGCCGTTTCTCTCGTTCGTCTAAGTATTCGATGATGCTTCCATCTTCATTCATTGCGTGGATGCGCTCCAAGGTCTGATGTAATTCCGCTTCCGACAGCAAGGCCCAAGTGGAATCACCGTCACGAAAGGATTTCTGTAACGGCCCTTTGGGGTCACAATAGGATTGTCCCTGAAGGGTCTCATGGAGCGGAACGATGATGCCTCCCTTTTGAAAGCCAACGGCCTCCAGCATCTTCCCTGTGAAGTCTAGGGAAGGGATGCGAGCGGCCATTTTATCGACAATTTTTGGAATGAGATCAGCCCACCAGAACCCATCAACAAGTTGTTGGCGGCTGCACAGATTGAGGACCAACACACCATGAGGACGAAGGACGCGATAGCAGGCAAAGAGCATGGCCTTCACGTTGGGGAATGCGTCTGTTTTCCCAGGATCATCCAAATGGTGGATAACTTGGTTACACATGATCCCATCGAAGAAATCGTCAGGATAGGGAAGATTGAGCAGACTGCCGTGGTCAAGATTGACATGAGAGCCATTGCCGAATTTGTTTTGAGCCTGAGCTAACATCCCTTCATTGACTTCAATTCCATGACAGATTCCGACCTTGTTATGAATGGCTTGAAGGTAATTCCCCGTGCCACATCCAGCGTCAAGGATGATTTGTTCATGTAAGGGACAAGTGTTGGAAGCAGCAAAACAACCCAAAATGACTTCCATTCCGATCGGCTGCCTCGTGGTGTCATACGAATGCGAGGTGACGGAATAATTTTCATACTCGGTGAGGATATTGAGAGTCTCTGGATCGCGTGGCTTCAGCATATTCTTTTCCCCTTTAGGGTCTGCTAGACAATGAACGAATCTACCTCCATCTGGCCTTTGTTAATGATGCCAGGTCGCTGAAATAGAAGATGCATTGGGTATAGTCCTTTCTCAATGCGTGATTCCACGCTGACACACTTATTCATTTGGGAGCACCCCACCCACTTTTTCCGCTAAAGCCCTCAGTAGGTCATTTTTGGAGAGATTGGCTCCCTGCCTTACCTGGAGCTCTTGAGGTCCAGGGGGGAGATGCGGGGGGGATCTTCGATGCCCGCAATTGGCATTGCGGGCCATAGGTGAAGAACTCGAAGCTCCCTTCTAACCCCGGTCGAAGGTACTACTTTCAGGCTCAGTAAGCAACAAATTGAGCGTTTGTTAGATTTTTAAAGGCCTTGATAGCCAAATCACCGTCGATCGTTTTAGGAAAGAAAAAACATAAACAATTGAAATTATTGCAAAACATATGTCTTATTTTATTACTCAAGAGAAATGATAGAATCGAACGGCTCTTCCTTCATGAAAGTCGTGAATGGTTAGGAAGAAGGGAAATCGTTACTTCTCCGACGAATGGGAGCCGCCTTTAATGGGGCGGGGAGGAGGGCTTTTTTTGTGCTGAAGAATGAGTTCATCGACGACGTTCCCGCAGTTCATGCAACGGCAGGCCACAGTCATGACCGGCTCACAGGTCCCACCCAAGTCAACAAAATCTTCTTTTACCAAGTACCCTCCGCATCGGATGCACGCATTCCGTTGACTAGCCATGCTCCGTTCGGGATTTGAGTAGAATTTCATCTCCCGCTCGTTCCTTTATCTTCAATGAACAAGGTGAATGATTCAAACAGATAGCAAGGCTTCCCTTGGCTGTCAATCACTTACGTGCCAATGCGCGGTTAGTTGTCTGGAATTCTTACAAACCCGATATCCTTTACCCACTCATTAACAATTTCTGGATGATTCGTCACCCACTTTCTTGCCACATCGACAGGATCTCGTTTTTCCACTACCATTTGGGCGATCCACTCGCCCACAAAATCAGAAGAGAGGGCCACCTGATGGAAAAACTGTGCGACCTGGGGTGCCCGTGCGGTTAGGGATGTAGAGTAGGCGATAAAAACGCTGGCATCCGGCCACGCACAGGTAATGCGGCTCTTTTCGTACCAATCTTGATCATCTTTCGGTTGGTACATCTTCCAGCAGCCCTTGAGGTTATAAAGCGGGTCATCCTTCTTGCTTTCCATGGCAAACCCGTCGAAAGGGGGCTCTTCAAGTTTCACCAAGTCGTACTTGGTGTGAATCCATTCGGGAGTCCAGGAGTAAAAAAGAATCGGTTTCTTTCTTGAATACGCCGTTTTCAGGTTGGCCTGGAACACCGCGACCGGTACTTCTATGGATTCAAAAAACTCTCCGTAGCCATAACTTTTTGCCTTCACATTCTCCACGTTGGTGGATGCCCATCCAGGTGCCCCGGCCCAAAACTCCCCTTTACCGTTTCCATCGGTGTCGAACAATTTTGCAATCTCAGGACTAGAGAGGTCTGTGACATCCTTCACCCCGTATTGGTCCTGAACGTATCTGGGAATGAACAGCCCCTGGCCCCCATGGTAAGGGTTCAGATTGACAAGGACCGTTTCCCGTGAACCCGGCGCAATGTATTGGTTCCACTGTCCCGCTTGGTTGGGCATCCAGAAGTCCGGGTGAACATCGATGCGACCATCCCCCTTGTCCATGGCCTTGAGAATCACAGGTTGATCAGCCAGAACAAGTTCCACCTCGATGCTCAATTTGGTTTCAAGAACGGTTTTGAGAACATGCCCGATGGCAAGTCCGCCATCCCACGTCAATTCGCCGATGACAACCTTTACATTTGTGGTGGGATCTGTGCATGTGAGAGTGCTAACGGCTAAGAGAAGAATGAGCAAAGGAGAGAATCTCTTCAGGACATCTCTCTTTAATGTTGGAGAGCTGATCAACCTCTTTGTATGCCTTTCTGGAATCCTTGTACGATTCGATCAAGGACCATGGCGAGTATGGCAATGGCGAGGCCCGCTAAAATGCCGTTTCCAGTTTCCACATGCTGAAGGGCGAACAACACGTCGTATCCCAACCCGCCTGCCCCGATCAATGCAGCCACGACCACCATGGACAGGCTCATCATGATGGACTGATTGATGCCCGTCATGATGGAAGGAAGGGCGAGGGGGATCTCAACCTTGAACAGGAGCTGGCGAGGGCTGGCACCGAACGCGACCGCTGCCTCGCGAACCGAGTCAGGAACCTGCATAATACCTAGCGCCGTCAATCGAATTAAGGGCGGCATGGCAAATACAATCGTTGCCAGAATGCCCGGCGGCTTCCCAATTGAGAAGAAAGCCACAGCCGGAATCAGATAGACGAAGCTTGGAATTGTTTGCATCATATCCAAGATGGGCCGGAGAATGGCATAGAGCCGCTTATTTTTGGCACACCAAATTCCCAATGGTGCACCTAACATAATGCAAAGACACATGGCTGTGCCAATCAGCGAAAAGGTGCTCATGGCTTTTTCCCAAAAACCGAATAGTCCGACATAGAGAAGGGCCAATCCACTAAACATCGACACGGTTGTCCCAGCCATGCGCCAGGCCAGCAACATGATAAGAAGAAAGGTCACAGGCCATGGAGTCTCCACGAAAATGAGGTCCAGAAAATTCAGAACGGTCCGGATTCCAAATGTGATCGAGTCAAAAAACGTCTCCAGGTGTATGACCATCCAGTCCACCATGTTGTCCATTGCCTCGGCGGTTTTGAGTTTAATGAAACGGTTTGTAGGGAACTTCTCAAGAAATTCTACGACCTGAGATGCACTAAAACGGTAAGCCGTCAGGGGATAGATGATGGTCAAGATACCCAGACCTGCGAGTCCCGATTTCCAACTAGTTCCCGTCGGAATATTGCGATTTCTTCTCCAATGCATGAAAGCCCCCAGGTATGCCCAGTTGGCCACCAGGCCCGTCACTGCACGGAAAGCGATTAGGAAGAGAAGACCGAGGAAAAGAACGGTACCACCACGGCCTGTTGTGTCCATGACTCCATGACTTGAGGACCAAAGAGCTCGAGCGATCATAATCAGCCCAATCACATCCCCCAAGGCAGAAAACCAAAATACTATCCAGAGGTTCCGCGTTGCAGCCCAGAGGGGGCCGCCAAGGGCCGCAGCCCGATTGAGACGGACCCCAGCAAAACTCTGTTGGGAAATTCGCTCAAACTGACGCGCATAGTAGGCGCCGTTTGGTCCAACAAATTCCTCGACCAATTCCCTACTGTTGGGTGTGGTGTCAGCACTAGTGGGCACCGACTCATCGTTGCCTTCCGTCCGAACTTCACTCGCCATAATCTTTCTCCCCTTGAATGCCGCGTAACAGGTTATGTTTGGTTACGATACCAACGGATTTTTTGTCCTTCAGAATCAGGATTGGCCTGTCAGTGTCCACCGAGAGATTGATCAGCTCGTTGAGGTCCGCTTCTGCAGAGGCGACGGGAAGGCAGGAAAGATCCTCCCCGGTGGTCTCATGATATGTTTCAATGGATTGCATGATCATGTGGGCGCGGACAAGGGCAAGCCGTGAAATACCTTTCACAAACTCCGCGACATAGTCATCCACTGGCTTGGTCACGATTTCTTCCGGCGTGCCGATCTGCACAAGGACACCGTCTTTCATAATTGCGATCCGGTTGCCAAGCCGGATTGCCTCATCGAGATCATGGGTAATGAACACAGTCGTTTTCTTCATCACCGAAGAAAGCTCCAGAAACTGCCCCTGGAGTTGCCGTCGAATAAGAGGATCGAGGGCGCTGAATGGCTCGTCCATAAGCAGGATGTCAGGATCTGCTGCCAGAGCCCGCGCCAACCCGACTCGTTGCTGCATACCACCCGACAACTCGGCGGGCATTCGATCTTCCCAACCTCTTAGCCTGACAAGATCGAGCATCTCCTCAGCAACTGTGTCCCGCTCCGGTTTAGAGACTTGACGCAGCTCGAGGGCAAAGGCCACGTTGTCCCGGACCGTTCGGTGAGGGAGAAGGGCCGCATTTTGAAATACCATCCCAATCGTTTCTGAACGCAGTGTGCGCAAACTCTTGGCATCCAAATTCCCGATGTCTTGTCCGTTAATGAGAATATGACCTGAGGTCGGTTCAATCAAACGGTTGATGAGCCGAAGAAGGGTTGATTTTCCGCTTCCAGAAAGGCCCATGATGCAGAAGATCTCGCCCTGCGAGACCTCAAAGGAGGCATCGGCCACAGCGACTACGCTCTGAAAACGCTCAAGGGCTTCAACTTTGCCGAGCCCTTCATCCCGAACTGCATCCACTTCCTTGCCGGCCTGTTCTCCAAAAATCTTCCAGACCTTCTTGCACTCAATAACGTTATGGCTCATTTCTCTCTCTCGGAAGAACCTGCAAGACTTGTTGGCGAGCACTTTTCAAGTTATTGGATATTGGGGCTGACCAAGTGACCTTGAAGAGATTGGGGTTGGACCTGTTGGTAACAGAGAAAACACAATGCAAAAACAAGGATATAGGTTAGGAAGAGAAAGATCTATCAAAGTTTGTTGAACAATAATAATGACGGAAACACAAACATTTTAATGTTCCCGCTCCCAACTTATGACGGGGACACGAACATATTATTTTCCCGTTCCCAGCCAATGGACGATTCACCACCATGTCCCGGAATCACCATCGTGTCTTCCTTCAAAGAATACAACCGTTCCCGAATGGATCGAGTAATGGCTTGACCATCTCCACCCCATAAGTCCGTTCGACCGATTCCTCCTCGAAAAAGCGTATCTCCCGAAAACAGAAGGCCTTGATCTTCAAAATAAAAACAGGCCGACCCTGGCGTATGACCGGGCGTATGGATCACTATTCCGGAATACGGACCGACGGCTAATGCTTCGTCATCAGAAAGCCATTGATCCGGTGGAGGAACAGGCGTATAGGGAACGCCGAACATTTGGCATTGAATCTCCAGCATGTTCCAAAGATCCTTATCCTGTGGATG
>QIDY01000111.1 GCA_003228495.1 Nitrospirota bacterium | reverse complement strand
GTCTGTTCGGCACCTCGAAGAGACAGAATTAAAAATCTGGTGAAATTATTAATGTTATCTTCAATACGAGGCCGCAAAATGGTTAAGCCGTATAATTGCGCCGCCAATTCTGAGGCAATCGCTCCAGCCGTGGGATCGTGCACACACCGCTCGGCGGCGCAAGCCGTACTGGGTTCCTCCGCAATCGATACGGAAGGCAAATGAGTTTCCAACCAATTCCGACATTGTGCAATGGCATGGGGATGCGAATAGACGGTTTTGATGTCTTCGATCTTTTGAGCTTTTGATAAAAAATGATGGGAAATTTCCAGCATCACCTCGCCATAGATTAACACCGGCGAATCCACAAACAAATCTAAGGTATGATTGACCACGCCCTCAGTGGAATTTTCAATCGGCACCACGCCAAACCGCATGCGCCCTCGTTCGACATCATCGAACACATCCTTAATGCTATTCACGGGCAAGTATTCAGCAGATTCTCCAAACTTCCGCATCGCCGCCAAATGTGTAAACGTCGCCGACGGCCCTAAATAGGCAATCGTTTGAGTGCCTTCCAACGAAAGCGACGCCGACATGATTTCCCGATACACCGGACGAATCGCTTGGCTGGGAAACGGTCCAGGATTGTGGGCCATGAGCCGTTCCACAATCGACACTTCCCGGCCTTGGGTATGCAGATGCGCGGAGGCATCCTGTTGTTTTTTCAGTTGGCCGACTTGAATCACGTATTGGGAGCGTTCATTCAACAGCTTGAGAATTTCATCATCAAGCCGATCAATTCCTTCCCGGCACCCTTGAATATTGTCAGGAATATCCATGAATCCGTTTTTCTTCTACCCCTAAAGGCAATTTAGCCACGAGCATACTAGGAATACCATGCTGTGGCAAGCCAGTCGTCCTCCTTCGCATTTACCTTTCTCTTCATCCCATATGACTCGTACAACCTACACCGCACACAAGGAAAGCAGCTTTAGACTGGGGGAAAAATAAGAAGTAAAAAGCGAAGTGTAAAGGACAAAAGACACGCCTTCGTTTGTGGTAATTCCATCATCCCCGCTCATCCATCCTGATTCAGTTCCTAACGGCTCGCGAAACAAGGAGCAAGGGGTACCTTTGGAAATCAGTTCGAAGGGGAGAGCGATAAAATATAATTGGCCAAATGCCAGGCATCGACCTCTTGCCCGTGGAGTTGGTTTGCATAAGACGGCATAGGGGTCCCATCAAGGCCCGTGAAAAGCGTTCGAACAATATCACGAGCCGATGGCCCAATCTTAAAACTTCCAGCCAACGTTAGATCAGACGGCGGCATAGGCAAGTTGCGACTATCGATTAATTCTTTGGCCCGGGTTAAGCCTACCCGACCTCGTCCATCCACGCCATGGCAGGAATGACAGTCTAGGGCCAAGTACACGGAGCGCCCTTGTGCCACGCTTGCGGAACTCGTGGGAATCGCGGGCTCCGGCAAAGTTACGGTCTCTGGCTTCTTTCCAGTTGCATCCTGACTAAACGCTTTCAGGTAAGCAACCACCTTCCATCTGGCTGACTCGGGGAGCCCGCCAAAGGATGGCATGGCCCCGGGAATACCATTGGTAATGACGCGAAAAATATCCTGATCCGTGGGGAGTTCTCCCGATGGGGTAGATCGATATTTGTAATTGCCCACCGTAAAATCCCGTGGCCGCGAAGCGGAATAGGCGGAATTGTAAAATGCTGCCGGGCCATCACCGTGCCCATCAATCCCATGGCAGACTAAACAGGACCGTTCATAAATGAGGGCTCCTCCTGACACATCGATTTCCGACAAAGTCGTTGCATAAACCGACAGGGAAGATCCGAGAGCCCAAAGGAACCCTAAGGATGTAATCAGAATTCTGAATGGCCGTTTCATATTCATTCCCTCTAAAAGGCAAACGCGACATTCGTGACAACCTGATTTCGAAGGTTGCGTGCGGGGCTCGTTCCCCCTTCCGCATCACGCAGGTTCACGTCATTCCGAATTTGCAGGGCAATATTGGAACGAAGGTAATAACGGGCTTGAAAACTCAAGAACGTGGCACTTTTTCGTTGGCTTAACTCACCTCCGGCATCCATATGATTAAATCCAGTGCCAAGAAGCAAACGGTCGGTCACGATGGCATGAGCTTCTATAGTCACTCCTGTGGCCGTGTCATCAAAGGTGGCAGCCATCCCGTTTGGCAGATCGGTAATCCGATCAATGGTGTAGGATCCATAAAGATCCAACCATCGATATCGGATACGGGCACCCACCCCATAACGGCTACGACTGACATCCGCTCCACTCAAGACCTTGGCATTATGATTTCCGAAATAGGCAAATCCTGAAAGATTCGCCGAGAAATAATCGGATTGGGCATAATCAAACCGGGTCATGACATACCAGTCTTTCGAATTATTGGTGTCTCCCCATCGTTCCTCTCCCCCGTTGAGAATCCCGATCTGGTAAAGGAACCAATCCCCGAAGGGTCGTCCGTGAAGATCAATCCCTGCCTCGACGGTCGAATTGTACAACGTCGGAGAAATGGGAAAGATCGGAGCCATGTTCCGATCGAAGATGCCATAAAATTTCGACGCCGCTGCACTACCGAAGAGGGTACTCCACCGCTGTATGGACGGTCCAAAGGGTCCAAAGGGAGAACCAATCTTAGGGCCCACAGGGAAGAATTGGGGACGGTCAGTGGCAAGCGAGAAATAAGCTGAAGGATCAATTCGGCCCACTCGCAAATGCCCCCAATTCATCCCTCCCAAATTATTGAAGGACACAAAGGCCCTTCCCAGCTCGAAATCACTCGATTGACCAAACAAGGAGGTGATATCCATGAGAAACCCCACATCCTCCGTGAGAGTCCCAGCCGTGAACATCCTGAGAAGATTGACATTGGCCAATTCAGTCTGATCTTCAGCACCGGGCACATCTCTTCGCATCGTGGAATGGGTTAAAGGTTCAACATCAAACAAGAATCCAATGTAGTTGGATACGTCATCAAGCGTCACATCGCCCAGGCGAACTTTTCCGACCAACCCACCATCGCGCGTTCCTGGCATTTGGTACCCGTTCTCTAAAAATTGTTCTCCAAAAGCGTTTAAGCGCGGCCACCGAACATGGCACACATTGCAATTGACTTTGTATTTCCGGGCAAAGGGCGGAATGGCCTCAGCATCGGGGGTCCACCCTGGGAAGGAAGTCACAAGCAAGACAATCCCCAGACCAAAGATTTCCCTGAAACCAGGCTGATATCTCTTAACGTGATCTCTCAGAGTTAAACCCATCTTGGATCACTCTCGACAACACAACTGAGGGCCATTCAATCGATAGATGACGGTTGTGCTTTCTACCCCTTACCCGAAATTAGTGTTACATTACTTTTTTGTTTTTTGTCATTATTTCTCTTTGTTCGTGGAAAAGCAACCAATGATTTCTCCAAAACATTCTTAATGATAGTCACAAGAAACATTTCTGATTCGGCGACAACTGATCCTAAAAATGTTTGGAGAATGTTACTGGTGCTAGGGATCGGACTGTTGACAGTCAGTTGCACCTCAGGTCCGTCATTAACACGATCCATTGTGAATCAACCCAACAAGGCCGTTGGCATGGAATTAACCTATCGAGAAGGATCCATTGAATATTCTCATCCAGCAAACCTCAGCCCAGAGATATTGGAGAAGATTCTGCAGCACATCGAGGTCCAACCTTCATCACTCCTTGAGCAATTAGTCGGGGCATCCACTTCTAATCAAGAGGCATTTTCGGAGGAACAACGAGAGTTTTTTGCCAACAATCTTTCAGCGGCCCTCAATCACGCCACTCCATTGGAAACCGTCACGTTTTATTGGACAACTCCACGAGGCAACGGCATTTGGGAAATCACCTCAGGCGGTCTGTATCTCCAAGGGAACGATCTTCATCTGGTCCTGCCGAATTACCGGCAGACGGTCGCCGCCAAAAATCCACCACAGGCGTTCAAGAACCAACCGCTGTCTCGATTAGGCGAATCGCTTTATTCATTGAAAGCCATCGCGCCAGCCCGACAGTTCACGCATGGCTTTCCCACTGAACTGTGGGCACAACAAACTCCCCACTTTGTCTTTCCCCTCAACAGGTTGGCCGATGCTCAAATTTCCTCAGGCAGCCAACACGAAAAACCCGTCCGTCCACGCCTGAATTCAGGCGAATCCATCAAACAACGACTGCAGACGTTACACGAACTCCGGCAGGAAGGATTCATCTCAGAGGAAGAATATCAAAACAAACGGCAGGAAATTCTGGAAAAACTATAAGAGGGGAAATCGTGAAGCGTAAGGGTGAAACGTGAAAGGAAAGAGTTACTTCTTCCCTACTCCTGACGCCTTACGCTTCACGCCTTACGTCCAACGCTTCACTGGTAACTTTCCGCATCGGTAGGAAATTTTCCACATTCTATTTCTTCCTTATATCGCCTGAGGGCTTGCAGGGCATCGGCTTTCAAATGGGCGTAGGGTTTCACAAACTTTGGGACAAAGTCATCAAACAATCCTAGCAAATCGTAAAGCACGAGCACTTGCCCATCACACCCCTGCCCGGCTCCGATACCGATAGTGGGAATCGACAGTTCTTGCGTAATCGTGTTTGCCAGCGAGCTCGGGACACATTCCAGTACTAAGGCAAATACTCCGGCTGCTTCGAGCGCTTTGGCCTCTTGCAAAATCCTTTCGGCCCCCGCCCGGTCTTTGCCTTGAACCCGGTAGCCTCCCGATTGATTCACTGATTGTGGTGTCATCCCCACATGACCCATCACAGGAATGCCGAACCGCGTCATGGCTTCCACGCGCTCGATCACGGGCATGCCTCCTTCGATTTTGACAGCCGCTGCACCTACTTGAAGAAATCGCCCTGCGTTCCGGACGGCTTCGTCCAGATTGGCCTGATAGGAAAGAAACGGCATGTCCCCGATCACCAATGCCCGTTTCGCCGTCTGTGCCACCATCCGCGTGTGATAGAGCATCTCGTCCATGGTCACGGATAGGGTGTTAGGCTTTCCTTGCACAACCATACCCAGGGAATCTCCCACTAAAATGACTTCCAGCCCGGCCTCTTCCACAATCCGAGTGAATAGAGCATCGTAGGCCGTAACGACCGTTAACTTCTTGCCTTGTTTTTTATACTGTTGAAATTCTGGAATGGTCAGATGGCTCATGGCTCGTTTACCTTTGACTCAGCCCGTTATTTTTTTTGCAAATCGTTTGGCCGACTCCAAAGTATTTTGGAGCAGCATGGCAATGGTCATGGGCCCGACTCCACCAGGAACAGGCGTGATCCACCCGGCTCGTTCTTTTACGCGATCAAAATCCACATCCCCTACCAGCTTCCCATCAGGCAATCGATTTATCCCCACATCAATGACCACAGCCCCTTCTTTGACCATGTCCGGTGTAACAAACGCGGGTTTGCCAATAGCGGCAACCACAATATCCGCCTCATGCACCACCGCAGGAAGATCCTTGGTACGAGAATGACAGATGGTGACCGTGGCATGCCGATGTAAGAGCAGCATGGCCACCGGTTTTCCCACAATGTTGCTACGGCCAATAACCACGGCACGTTTTCCAGTAATATCGACCCCGGTGGAATCAATCATATGCATGACGCCTTTCGGTGTACAGGGGACAAAGACTGGATCCCCTTCTACCAATCGCCCCACGTTGACGGGATGGAAGCCATCGGCGTCTTTCTCTGGCGAGACAGCCTGTAAGATCATTTTACTTTCAATATGAGCCGGCAGCGGCAACTGAACCAGAATACCATGGATTTTTGGATCGGCGTTTAGCTGATGAATAAGGGCCAAGAGCGCTTCTTGTGTCGTCGCGGCCGGCAAAAGATGCTCTTGCGGATATAGCCCGGCTTTTTCGCAGGCGATCTTTTTATTTCTGACATACATCGCAGAAGCCGGGTCGTCCCCCACCAAAACAGCCGCCAGACCAGGCTTAATCCCGGTGTCTTTTTCGAGGGCCTGCACCTCTTGGGCAATGCCTTCTCGAAGCTTCAGCGCCAAAGCTTTTCCATCAATAATTTGTGCAGACACAACTGCTCTCCTTCACAACTCTATTTGGATCCTTCAACCTAAATTGAGCGATTTTTTATGGCGACCTGCACCAATCTCTTGCGCGCCAGCGATTGTGAAAAGCCTCGACAGACCGAATGGGTCTGCCTGCGTTTTTCAAAACCCCTGGCATCCCAAGGTCTTAGCACATCTCATCCATAATAATCGCTCAGCTTAGGTTCAAGAAAACTGCCATTGCTTGTTTTATAGGACAATTCACGATATCAGGCACTCAAAAACTTCGTCAACGCAACACCAGAATGTAGGTTTCTTGACACCCTGAGAAATCCTCACTTACCATGCCTTGCACCAACTGAAACACACGCATTCGTCCCTGAACATCCGTTTAGCGTATTCATTAACCGTTTCTGCCTCAACCAATTCCTGTGAACCCTTCCCGCACCATCACGCTGCCCATTATGGTCCTAGCAAGTGTTTTTCTTTGCGGGATGCAGAATGTCCTCGCCTATGAAATTGCGAACCTCCAGTTTCCGCAAAATATCATCGCAGACGAAGGGCAAGTCTATTATATTGCCAACGCCAACGGCGATCCGGGCACCCGAGAGAATAAAGGATTTATTAGCAAAGCTGATCAAGATGGAAAAGTTACCCAACTCCATTTCATCCAAGGGGGCCAGGATTCGGTTATCCTGCACTCACCGAAAGAAATGACCATTATCGGTCCCACACTGTATGTCGCAGACCTGGATGTGGTACGCGGGTTTCATAAATCAACGGGACAACCCATTGTGACGATTCCTTTTTCACAGTTTCATGCTGAATCACTGACCGGCCTGACGGCGGATTCGCATGGCTTGTTGTATGTCTCGGATGCTGACACCAACACCATTTTTCGGATCGACCCCGCTCAGGACCATGCCATTACCCAGTTCATCCAGAATGCCAAGTTGTCACATCCTCACGGGTTAGCCGTTCATCCCCGCAATGGTCATTTGATGGGTGTTGGATGGGATGACGGAAAAGTTTTTGAAATCGATGAAAAGGGTATCATCCACGAGCTGTTTGTGAACTCGTTTTTTTCAGGGGGGTTTTATAATTTAGACGGCATTGATTTTGACCGGTATGGAATCATGTATGTGTCTGACCTGACAGCGGGTAAGGTATGGCGGATTCGCGCTAACCTGAAAAAAGAAGCCATTGCCGAGTTTTTGCTTTCTCCATCAGGCATTGGCATAGATCGAGTCAATCATCTAATTCTCGTTCCGTATCTTTATGCCAAGGGGGCTGAGATTAACGGCCTGGAGCGTCCCTCTAACGATAATCCCAACAAGAAGAA
>QIDY01000211.1 GCA_003228495.1 Nitrospirota bacterium | reverse complement strand
TAAACCCAATTTTCTGATAAGCCTGGGATTTGCCGTACTTATGATCGGTGGACTAATAGGCGTTCCCAATGGAAGTTTTGCTGATGGAAGCTTCCCACGGGCTAAGGCCACATTTGCCGGAGGTTGTTTCTGGTGCATGGAAGAAGCGTTCGAAAAAGTCGAGGGGGTTATCTCTGCCATCTCAGGGTATACTGGCGGCCAGGTGGAAAACCCTACCTACGAACAAGTTTCTGCCGGTGGCACCGGTCACACCGAATCCATAGAAATCACCTATGATCCAAGCAAAGTCACGTATAAACAATTACTCGACGTCTTTTGGCGAAATATCGATCCTACAACGCCAAATGCCCAATTCTGTGATCATGGGAATCAATACCGAAGCGCAATTTTTTATCACGACGAAAAACAAAAGCAATTAGTTGAAGAATCCTTACAAACGGTTAACCAAACCAAATCATTTTCTCAAGCCATTGTCACAGAAGTCGGTCCAGCCACAGAGTTCTATCTGGCTGAAGAGTATCACCAAGATTTTTACACCAAAAACCCGATCCGCTATAAATTTTACAAATGGAACTGTGGCCGAACCCAGCGTCTGAAACAATTGTGGGGGGAATCCTGATCAGAATTCTCTTACCCAAATGACGGTATTCGTAAGCTGTTAAGTGTAGATAGGAGCCTTAAGTGCCGGCAGGCGCAAGATCCTTGCTGTAGGAATTGTGCGAAATTTATTGGGTTAAAGATTGTGCGCAGCGAAAGCCGATGTTGGCTGAACGATCTTGAGGAAACGCTCCGCCGCGGGTGGCGGTGCGAAGCATCACGGGTAGGCTTTTCCACGATCCTCCCCGAACCACTTTATAACGCCCGGATTTAGGTCCAGGCGGATTTCGTTCCGGCATGATTGGGTAATAATCAGACCCCAACCAATCATGCGTCCATTCGGCGATGTTCCCGGACAAGTGATAGATACCCCAATCGCTTTTCCCTTCCGGAAAACTATCCACGTTGGCCACCAGCGGAATTTCATGCGCATGATATTGCCCAAAGACCGCAATTTCCTGTGATGGATCGTATTTCCCCCAGGGAAAGATCTTTCCGGTTGTTCCCCTCGCCGCTTTTTCCCACTCGGCTTCTGTGGGAAGGCGCTTTTTATGCTTGATACAAAATGCCTGAGCTTCTTCCCATGTGACATAGAGGGCCGGCCAAGGAGCCAACGCTTGATCAGGAATAAAGTGAATGCTGATCAGGTGCCAAATGAGCGCTCGCAATTCCGGAGATACCGGACGGCCTGTTTCGAGAAGGAAACGCAAGAATTCTCCCAATGACACTTCATATTGATCAATCTGATAAGCATCTAGCCAAATACGGCGTTGCGGAAACTCTGTGTCGTCATACTGTGTTTCCAAGCTATGCCGGTTAAGATCTTGTCGATTTGTGCCCATCAAAAACCATCCGGCTGGAATTGAAACCACCGGTGACTGTTTGGCAAAACTGGCAATTCCTTTTACATGGGCATCAACGGCAGGAGGTGGCGCTTCCATACTTCCCCATACAGGCCAGGAACTCATGACCACCAGCCCAATAGACCACAAAGAAATTGTCAATGATAAAAAAAGAAAGCCCTTCAAAATTTTCGGCACGATGTTCCTGCTTTCTTTCGATAAATAGCGATAGAATGCTTGCTGATGAGAAACGGGCTCAGTGTATGTGAAACGCACTTTTTAGAGCAAGATTACCTTGTCTAAATAGTGGTCTCTTATGAGAGGAATACACTTCAAGTATCTATAGAAAAACATTGTGAGCGAAGGGTCAGTTCGTGAGCTTAGGTGAAAATCAGCGGTTGGCGGGACTTGTGCAATCTGAAATTCGAGCGATGACATTTCCTTGCACACAAGTACAAGGGATCAGCGTGGCTCACTGAGCCATGAGTCTGTCTTCATGCATGAAAACCATTTTTCGAAAAAGTATTCCTCTATAGGGACACGAAAACCCTATCTGGAAAAGGATTAACGTATTGAACGGCATGAAGAAAATTCTACTCTGAAAAAACGGGCCACCCGTAACAGGGCACCGAGCTCTAACAATATTGGCCTTGGGAGAAGAAACAAGAAAACAGGAAACGGTTCTACATGTCCATTGAAAAAAGGCCGGAGGTTTTGCCGAAGTGTTGCAGAGCTTTTTGAGTAATTTGACGGCCTCGGGCTGTCCGATCCAAATAGCCTGATTGCAGTAAGAACGGTTCGTGGACATCTTCCAAGGTGCCCTTTTCCTCTTGCACTGCGGCGGCCAGGGCTTCGATGCCCACTGGTCCACCTTTAAATTTTTCGATAATGGTCAACAAAATCTTACGATCCATTTCGTCAAATCCTGCCTGATCCACTCCTAACCATTGTAACGCCTTTTGAGCAACTGATTGGGTAATGTGCCCCTCTGCTTTGACTTCGGCAAAATCGCGAACGCGTTTGATGAGGCGATTGGCAATACGCGGAGTGCCACGAGCGCGTCCCGCAATTTCTGTTGCAGCATCCTCATCAATCTGGACTCCAAGCAGACGCGCAGATCGGGTAATGATCACTTGCAATTCTTCCGGCAGATAAAAGTCCAACCGGTATACTAAGCCAAACCGCTCACGTAGGGGGGAGGTAAGGGCGCCGGCTCGAGTCGTGGCGCCAATAAGCGTGAATGGTGGGAGGTCTAATTTCATTGTACGTAGAGACGGGCCTTGTCCAATGACGAGATCAATCTGGTAATCCTCCATAGCGGGATAGAGGGCCTCTTCCGCAACTGGTGGCAGTCGATGAATTTCATCGATGAATAAGACATCGCGGGGTTGGAGATTGGACAAAATCGCCGCCAGATCTCCCGCATGGGTAAGAACCAGCCCTGAAGTCGAGCGGATCGTTCCACCCATTTCTTTGGCAATAATGTGGGCAATGGTGGTCTTCCCTAGTCCCGGTGGGCCATAAAAAATGGCATGGTCCAGTGCTTCCCCACGTCCAAGCGCCGCATCGATGCAGACCCGGAGCGATTCCTTCATGCGTTCTTGGCCGATGTACTCACCCAACTGCTGGGGTCGCAGAGTTCCTTCAAGACTCTGTTCTTCTTCAAGTAAATGAGTGGCCAGAACGTGGTCTTCCATTTTAAATAGCGTCTTTATGAAATGGGGAAGCTACAGTGGGTTTCAACATGATGGGCAAGAACAGAGGGAGGACACCCCCCCGTTAAAAGAAAAACGAGAAAGAAATGACGGGCGACAAGAGGAGATCAAGAAACCGGTCTTGTCGCTTAGAATCCCGAAAAGAGATCTTGACAGCCCAAACAAAACTCGACATTTACTTGCTGGTAAAGATAATTCACAAGGAATCCCTTTTGTTCGTATAACAGCTTCGCTCCCATGAGGGTTTCATTCGGGAAATCTTCGGGGCCGAGAAGATCGCGAATTTCTTTCAAGGTCGAAGCTCTCAAGATATGACGAAAGATTCCACGAACTTTATGGGCAAACCGATTATTGATAAAAATCAAATCCACTTTTCCATCCGTAATGCGGACTCCGGCCATGGCCCCTGTGGGGTTTTCCTTGTCCCACAACAAAATGAAGGTGCCTTCTTGTTCTGATCGCACGCCAGCCAGTCGTTGTTCAACCAGTGATTCAACAGCTTTGGCTTCGGAATCACCCAGCTTGACGCGAAACAGGGAAATATCTTTTGCGTCAACGTCCTTGGCATTCTCGACACTATTGCGAGTGAGTTCATACTTTGACCCCCATGACGGGGGAATGAAAAGCATGAGGTGAAATGCCAGCATAAAGCATGGCCAGATAAAAATGAGTTTCGCATTCTTCATGAAATTCCTCGTGATAAGGGAAATAATAGTGGGAATGGAAATACAATAATAATAGAAGGAGGCTGTCTGCTTATGGGCTTTGAAACCCTGAATTATTGTATCCGACCCCTCATTCAAGGGTCAATTCTCAATCTCCGAGGGGAGCGGAAAGGCTCGGTCCTCCCAATTCTTATGATATAATCGGGTCCCATGCAAAACGCTATCGTGATTAAAGGCGCTCGCCAACACAACCTCAAAAATCTTGACCTTGTCATTCCTCGTGATCAACTCGTGGTGATTACAGGCTTAAGTGGATCGGGCAAATCCTCCTTAGCCTTCGATACCATCTATGCCGAAGGCCAGCGACGATATGTGGAATCGTTGTCGGCGTATGCTCGGCAATTTCTGGAGCAAATGACTAAGCCGGATGTGGATTCTATTGATGGCCTTTCTCCCGCCATTTCCATTGTGCAAAAAACGACAAGCCACAACCCACGTTCGACGGTGGGAACGGTCACCGAGATTTATGATTATTTTCGTTTGTTATTTGCCAGAATCGGGGAACCCTTTTGTTATCAATGTGGCAATTCCATTGCCGCGCAAACGGTTCAACAAATGGTAGATGCCATCTTGGCCCTTCCGCTCGGCAGCAAAATTCAAATACTGGCTCCTATTGTGCGTGGTCGAAAAGGCGAATATCGAAAAGAACTCCTAGCGGCTCGAAAAGCGGGATTTGTTCGAGCTCGCATTGATGGCGCCCTCCGTGATCTGGGCGAGTCCATCAGTTTACATAAACAGCGGAAGCATACGATTGAAATTGTGGTAGATCGCCTGATCGTAAAAACAGATACCAGCGTAGCCCGTCGCCTGGCCGATTCAGTTGAAACCGCCCTCAAGATGACCAAGGGACTCGTTGGAGTGCTGACCGAAGATGAACACGTTCGAATTTATAGTGAGCAGTTAGCCTGTATTCAATGTGGAGTCAGTTATTCAGAAATCGCTCCACGAGTTTTTTCCTTCAACAGTCCACATGGTGCCTGCCCGGCATGCGATGGAATTGGATTTGAGGCTTCGGGTTGTCCCGAGCATGAAGAATGGACGTTCGATACTCCGTGTGAGGTCTGTGGAGGGGGTCGTCTGAAACAGGAAAGTCTGGCGATTAAAATCGGTGGACAATCCATCGCTGAAATCACGCATTTGTCTGTGCGGGAAATATTAGAATTTCTCGATGCCTTGAATCTTACAGATCGTGAACGCTTGATCGGGCAACGAGTGATTAAGGAAATCCGGGAACGTGTAGAATTTTTATTGAATGTCGGTTTGGCATATCTCACACTGGATCGCCCCTCGGCCACTCTCTCGGGAGGAGAAGGCCAACGTATTCGTCTGGCCACGCAAATCGGATCGGGCTTGGTAGGTGTCTTGTATATTCTTGATGAACCCAGTATCGGCTTGCATCAACGTGATCATCGCCGGTTATTGCAAACGCTGCTGCGTTTACGAGATATGGGGAATACGGTTGTGGTGGTGGAGCATGATGCAGAGACCATGCGTGCCGCTGATTATGTCTTGGACTTAGGACCCGGAGCTGGAGTGGAAGGTGGCCAGTTGGTGGCTCATGGCCCGCCCTCCGTGATCATGGCACATGCCGCCTCGCTCACCGGACAATATTTGAAAGGAAGCCAGCGCGTGTCGTTGCCGCTTCGCCAACGAAAGCCCAAAGGATTGTTGTCCGTAGTTAACGCTGAGAAACATAACTTGCAAAATATCACGGTGAATATTCCATTGGGGCTGTTCACGTGTGTAACTGGTGTTTCAGGGTCGGGAAAAAGTACCTTGGTGATCGATGTGTTATTCCGGTCGCTAGGGCTAGGCTTTGCGCAAAAAAAACCAATCTTCGAAGGATGTCGGGTCATACGTGGCCTTGAACACCTGGATAAACTCATCGATATCGATCAATCCCCGATCGGGCGAACCCCCCGTTCCAACCCGGCCACATACACCGGTCTCTTCAGTTTCATTCGAGATGTGTTCGCCCAATTGCAGGAGTCACGAGTACGGGGCTACAAACCGGGCCGGTATAGCTTTAATGTCAAAGGTGGCCGATGCGAAGCCTGTCAGGGCGACGGGTTGATCAAAATTGAAATGCATTTTCTCCCGGATATTTATGTGACCTGTGAGGTCTGTGCCGGCCAACGGTACAATCGGGAAACCCTAGATGTGATGTACAAAGGACGAACGATTGCCGATGTATTGAATATGACGGTAACGGAAGCGTTGGATTTTTTTGTCAATATTCCTCCTATTCGCACCCGACTCCAGACGCTGTCTGATGTCGGACTTCATTATATTAAGTTGGGACAATCGGCCACGACGTTGTCTGGAGGGGAAGCTCAGCGAGTGAAACTCTCGAAGGAACTTTCTAAGCGTGCAACTGGTCGAACACTCTATATTTTGGACGAGCCCACGACAGGGTTACATTTTGTAGATATTCAACGGTTGTTGGATGTGCTTGATCGGTTGGTTGAAACCGGGAACACCGTGCTCGTGATCGAACATAATCTGGATGTGATTCGGAATTCGGATTGGATTATCGACTTGGGGCCGGAGGGTGGAGATCAAGGCGGGCATGTAGTAGCAGAGGGAACTCCAGAGTCCGTGATGCAGGTTCCGGCCTCGCGAACGGGGCAGGCCTTGTTGGAGGACAAAGATGCATTCAAAAAAAACTACGATTTTTTCTTGTAAATATTCAGACCAATTTTCTCCTCACGCTCTAGGATAGAAACATTACCCTCTGTCGACGCAATAATGGTTGTTTTCCCGGAAGTTGAGGGCCCAAAATCTTTTGAGAGATCAACCTTAATAGTTAACATTGTGCCTTCTATGGTCAATTCCACATTTTTCATCCGTTTGTCCTCTCCCTAGCTAAGTGAAGTTATCAATTCTAATCTAAAAATGGCGGTTCTCTAATCGAAAAATCCGGCCAATGCTAAGAGTGCACCGGCACCGAAAACCAAAGGGAGCACACTGGTATACATAACCCATTCACCTTGAGACCAACGTTTCTCTGATGCGAATTGAGGGGCCTGGCTCTTAAAAATAAATTCATACACAAAAATGCAGGTTCCAATTGTCAGGGCAAGCACCCGGCTGGTTCGAGGCCACGTGTACAGACCAACCAATAGATAACTTGTCATATGAAACCCGCTAAAGGCACAGAGCAAAGGCGATAGCACAAAATAGAGAAATAGGGTCGATAATTTGTTTGTTCCCCTGGATCGCGGGAGGGAGAGCTCAGGATTGTTCATTATTTACTTTCAGATGGAACCGACTCCACCGTTTTTCCGGAAGCCGAGGCCGGCTGATGGGTATCACAGGTTTGGCAGACGCGAGGACGTCGCTTGAGGTAAGAGACTTTCCCACTAGCCAAGCAACTATAATGAACGAAATTTTCGCAAACGCTGCATCGTGAAATTCCGGTACAGGCCTTTTCCGCATACCCCACAGGCTTCCGGTTCGATGCCGAGGAGCAAAGGCTCCCATTCTCCTGCTCGATTTCGAATACTCATAAGGAGGGAGTATACTGAGACTGTGAGGATGAAAACAATTAGGACCGACGGTAAAGTATTCATCCTCAGGGCGAAAGTAGGTAATGTTCGCCATGGCTGTTTGACAGTTAAAAAATTCTTTTGATAGGGTCGTGCCCTTCTATTTCCCCTCGTATCTCCCTTGTGGACATTCATAAATACTTAGATCAGCAGCGTCAACGGGTCGATCAGTTTCTGGAGCAGAGCCTTCCAGGTACCTTGAGTCACCCGGAAAAACTTTACGAATCCATGCGATACAGCTTGCTAGGTGGGGGAAAGCGTATTCGGCCCATCTTGACGATTGCGGCTGCCCAGGCGTTGGGGTACGACAACGATGCCACGTTGCCATACGCAGCATCCCTGGAATTCGTCCATACGTATTCTCTCATTCATGATGACTTACCTGCGATGGATGATGATGACTATCGACGTAGTCGATTCACGAATCATAAGGTGTTTGGCGATGGGATGGCGATTTTAGCCGGCGATGCCTTGCTCACCATGGCTTTTGAATTATGCAGCCAGGATGATGAGGACAACAGTCTAACCGCGGGTCAACGCTTGAATATTATCCGTGAACTCGCCTTTGGCTCTGGGCATCAAGGAATGGTGGGTGGGCAAGTTATGGATATCCAGGCTGAAAACCAAGAGGTTGACCTGGCACACCTGAAAAAAATCCATTCCCATAAGACCGGACAACTGATTCGTGCCGCGGTCCGTATTGGGGGAATAATTGGTGGGGCCTCTTCGGCACAATTGGAATCCTTGACCGGTTATGCTGAAGATATCGGATTAGCCTTTCAAATCGCCGACGATGTGTTGAATATGGTGGGAACCCGTGAAGAATTGGGTAAAGATGCTGGAACTGACGAAAAGCGAGGGAAAAAAACCTATCCTTCATTTTTTGGCATTGATGGGGCTCGACAATTAGGTGAAGAATGTGTTGGGCGAGCCGTCAAGCGACTGGAATCCTTTGATCAGCATGCCGATCCGCTGCGACACATGGCTACCTATATAATGTCGCGACGCAATTAATTTATTTGGGAAACAGGAGAGCCGGTTCGCCTCCGTTGAATGAGGCGTCGGAATTAAGTTATCTTAGCATCAAGCCAAATGGCTCGCCTCCGTTGAATGAGGCGACGAAACTAAGCTCCTGTCCAATGGCGCAAGGGAATTGAGTCACTTCTACATGGCTCGTCGAATTAATCTACGTCTGCCCTGCTCTTGTCTATCGCATCGCGTTTGACTCCATTTCTTTTTCCACCTAAATCCAGTCTCATGTGAATCTGAGATTCAGCATTTTGTTCTTATGAAAGTTCTCATTACCGGATCATCGGGATTTATTGGAGCTGCGGTGACGCGGGCTGTGGTCGCCAAAGGCGATGAGGTGAGGGTCTTGGTTCGCCCAACCAGCAATCGGAGCAATCTTGATGGGGTTCCGGTTGAAATAGTTGAAGGTGATTTGCAGGATCCCCACTCCTTAAAAAAAGCCTTAACCGGTTGCCAGGGGGTCTATCATGTGGCGGCTCATTATGCCTTATGGGCTCGAGATCCCACGACGTTTTATACGGTAAATGTGGAGGGTACCAAACATCTCTTTCGTGCTGCAGAGGAAACAGGCGTTGAGCGTATTGTCTATACCAGTACAATTGGGGCAATTGGGTTACCGAGGGATAGAGGGTTAGGTCATGAAGAATTATTTCCTTCTGAGAGCCAACTTTCCGGAGATTACAAACGATCAAAATTTTTGGCTGAGCAAGCAGTGCTGAAAATGGCTCAACAAGGATTGCCGGTAGTGATTGTGAATCCCACCGCTCCAGTTGGGGAACGGGATATCAAACCCACACCCACGGGTCAAATCATTGTTGATTTTATGAAGGGGCGGATGTTTGCGTATATAGAAACCGGAATGAATTTGATTGATGTCGACGATGTGGCTCTGGGACATGTGCGAGCCATGGAGCGAGGCCGGATTGGTGAGCGGTATATTCTTGGGAATCAAAATCTCAGCCTTCGAGAAGTTTGTCAGATGCTGAGCCAATTGACCGGTGTTTCCGCCCCTCGTGTTCGATTACCCTGGAAGATGATTATTCCTCTTGCCCATATGAATACCTGGCTTGCCAATCATCTGACGCACAAACCTCCGCGAATTCCCCTGGAGGGCGTGCGCATGGCCAAGTACCGGATGCATTATGATTGCACGAAAGCCCGGAAGGAGCTTGACCTTCCCCAGACACCAGTGGAAACGGCTCTAAAGAAAGCGGTAGAGTGGTTTCACCAATACGGATACGCCTGAAATCTCCCTAAACCGTTTTTTTCTTCCTTACGAAGCCTCTTGAGGCAATCTATTTTGGGATCCCGCTATCTAATTCTGCCGGATGGGCCGTGGGGTGATTTCTGTGGTGTTTTTTCTACCGGATATTAATCCGGTACAGTGTAATGTGCATTTTATACTCTAAAACCCTTATTTCATAAGTATCTCGTGGAATTTCGTGTAAAACATAAATTGCCGGGTTAATAACCAGAGTCAGCCCCATAGGCTGTTGGAGCTTGAGGCGGTGACCAAGAGGCCGGTATGATGCAATCATGAAGGGATTCTTTATTCGTTGTGGGATTACGGGATTGGCCGTAGTGTTGGCGAGTCAAATCATTCCTGGCATCGAAATCATGAGTTTCGGATCAGGTGTTGCGACAGTCATTATACTGTCGTTTTTAAACGCCATTATTCGTCC